>DAOTUR010000404.1:0-11848 GCA_034436915.1 Anaerolineae bacterium | reverse complement strand
TAAATAATAAATATCTCTCCATGTTTTCCATTGACCTAAATTATTGACCAGATAATCAAGCACAAGAGTTAACAAAGGATGAAGTGATGCCTAAAAACCAGCCTGAGTAGTTACCTTTTTTGCTGATATCGGAGCTGAGATGAGTGAGGATTTTGAGCTACTTTATCAACAAGCAGATCTTATAGAAGATCCTGACCTTGATGAATACCTCAAAGACCCAGAACACTTTAAACGAAAGCAGGAGTCATGAATCAAAACAGGGTCATGCCCGCATGGGAGACCCTGTTTTTGCTGTACTTATTTAGCGATCCGGGACGGTCATCCCAGATTTTGCTGGCTCAACGCGGCCAACTTGCGGAAGGTGTCGGCATCGCGCACAGCGATATCGGCCAGCATCTTACGATCCAGCGTGACGCCAGCCTTCTTCAGCCCATAGATGAAGCGGCTGTAGCTCAGGCCATTGAGGTGGGCCGCCGCATTGATGCGGATGATCCACAGCTCACGGAACTGGCGTTTCTTCTGGCGGCGATCCCGATAGGCATACCACAGGCTCTTAAGCATCGCTTCATTCGAGCGGCGGAACAGCGTACCGCGCGAGAGCCATTGGCCCTTCACCATCTTACGAACTTTGTTGTGCCGTCTGCGACGGACAACCCCTGTCTTTGAGCGAGGCATGTGTGTTCAACTCCATACAACGGAAAAGGGCCGCAATGCGAACCCTTAAAGTGCGATCACAAAACGTAAAACAGCCGTCCACTTACGCGGGCGGATTAGCCTTGTACTTGCCCATGTAGGGCGCAAGGATACGAATCTTCTTGGCGATGGCGCTGTTGCCAACGGGCTGCATCTTGTCCAGCGCACGCTTCACACGCGCCGAACGGCGACGGCGGAAGTGGCTCTTGCCGCCCTTGGTACGCACGACTTTACCCGTGCCGGTCACACGGAAGCGTTTGACCGTCGCCTTGTGTGTTTTGATCTTATACTTCTTAACTTTGGTCTTGGTTGACACGTTGTGAGAACTCCGATGTGAGATCGTGCTATTTTTTACTGGCGCTCGGCGCGAGAACCATGAGCATGTCGCGCCCTTCCATATTGGGCATTTGTTCGACGACGGCAATATCGCTCATGAGAACTTTAATTTCTTCAAGCGTCTCACGGCCCAGATGCGAGTGGGTGATTTCACGGCCACGAAAGCGCACGCGCACTCGTACCTTCATCCCCAGCTCCAGCCAGCGCCGCGCATCCCGCAGTTTAAAACCCATGTGATATTCATCGGTTTTGGGCTTCAATTGGATCTCTTTGATCTCAATCTTGACCTGGTTCTTACGGGCCTTGCGTTCTTTACGCTGCTGCTCGTACTGGAACTTGCCGTAATCCATCACGCGGCAGACAGGCGGGACTGCATCTGGCGAGACCTCCACCAAGTCTACCCCTTTTTCGGCAGCAAGTCGCATCGCCTCTTCAAGCGGTACAACGCCCACGTTGCGGGTGACGGTGGCCCCTTCTTTCCCTTCGTCTT
Organism: Anaerolineae bacterium; assembly: GCA_034436915.1. Classification (GTDB taxonomy): domain Bacteria; phylum Chloroflexota; class Anaerolineae; order Aggregatilineales; family Phototrophicaceae; genus JALHOR01. The sequence continues at coordinate 10,329 of DAOTUR010000404.1, read as the reverse complement.
CGACGATGAGACGGACTTCCCGCGCCCGAATTTCTCGGTTGATGCGATACTCTGAGCCTGCTATGTCGCTGACCTTTCTAAACGTGTCTGACGGATTCCAATAAACGCTCGCGCGTTACGGGAGACAATGAGGCAAAATGGTAGCAGACAGCGTGTGTTAAGTCAATGTGAAACCCCGTTTGTGAGTCAGCAGGTTATGAGCACGTTTTCAACTCTGTAGAAAGCGGTTTTCTGCGCGGTGGCTTCGTAGCTCACAATCACGGTTTGACAGTCACCACCCAATGATAAGTTCGGCGTATCATGCACCCATGATCTAACAACCAGAGTCATCTGATATACTTTAAAAGGTCATAAATTGCGCCTTTTCAAAGTGCTGAAACCGCACTTTATCCCCATTTTGAGTATATCAGACACAGCGTCTGCCGCGTGCCAATTCTGTCGCGCTGATGTCGCGGCGCATCGGGCAGGCGATTACGCAGTCCAATCCTGTTGTGTGTGCGCTGCGAAACACAGTCTTTCGCTTGATGCCGCCGCAGCTTCAACTCCGCAATCTGGAGAGCGTGGCGGGCTTTGAGGTCTAGGCATCGGATTGACGTGACATTGCGGAGCGGGCCTGTTAAATTCAGTCTTTTCGCGCAGGGGCTTTTCCGCTACAATGAGATGATGTTTTAAGGAAGGGTGCCAGAGTGGTTGAATGGGACTGTCTCGAAAACAGTTATACCCGCAAGGGTATCGAGGGTTCGAATCCCTCCTCTTCCGTCCTCTCATAACTCTAAAAAGCGAATAAAAAAGAGGCGCGTCTCATGGGGCGGCCTCTTTTTGCTTTTTATAAAAGGATGAATATGGAACATCCTTAAAAGTATGCTGCGGCCTGTGGGCATAGGTGTTTCAATGCCTCCATCCGGTGTTCAGCGCGTGCCGATGCCGACTCAACGGCCCATTAGCCCAATTCATTGGCACAAGAGCGCTGCTCACTGGCAAATGGCTTGACCAGATCTTCGGCCAGTTGCATGTATTCCCGCTGCTTTTTCACATCCTGATGGGTGCGGGCTTGTCCAACATAGGACAGATAACGCTTTAAAATTGTCTCATCAACCACGAATTTGTCTTGCATGTTCGATTTTTCCCCTGCGTCATTATAAGTGCTCTATCGTTATTGTAATGACGTATCCGGGACGGAAAAAGTTCCAAATCTGACCAATGTGTAAAGGATTCATCAGAAACATGTCGAAACTCGTTGCTGTATTTGGAAGTGCACGCCTTGATGCTCAGGACCCTCTCTATGAAGCCACTCGTGCGCTGGGCTATGCGCTGGCGAAACAAGGGCATACCGTTGTCACAGGCGGCTATGATGGCATTATGGCCGCTGCCAGCCAGGGCGCAGCCGAAGCCGGCGGTACGGTCATCGGCGTAACTGTCGAGGCGCTGGAATTGAAATATGAGCGCAGCCCCAACCAATGGCTGACGCAGGAAATTCGCTACGACACCATGCGCGAACGGCTCCATCATCTGGTCATTCATTCTGATGCTTATATCATCATGCCGGGCGGCGTCGGCACACTGCAAGAGATTGCCGAAGTCTGGCAGATGTTTCGCCTGAACGAAATTCCGCACCGCCCTCTCATCCTGTATGGCCGTTTCTGGCATCCCATGTTTGAGACGATGCTGCAAAGCGGCTTTGTCAGCGTGGCCGATTGGGAATCGGTCTATACAGTGGACACTCCCGATGAGGTCATCAGCATTCTGGCGCACTGGAAGGCAGAAACGGCTCACAGGCCGCATGTCTCGTAGGATCAGCGTTGGTCAGCGCGTCTCATGACACATGATGACGATATATCCACGAGGTGATGATGGATGCTCAACGCTTGATTGCGCTGCGAGCGCAAAAAGATCAATTCTTCAAGAAAGACCCGCGCTCACCGCTGTCGCCGCAGCAGCAGGCGATGTTTGGGGGCCTGTCGTACTATCTCTACAATCCCAAGCTTGATCTTGTAATCGAGATGATTCCGTTTGACGAGAAACGCGATGTCCAGATTCAGACCACAACGGGCGATACGCGCTGGTATCGGCGCGTGGGCGAAGTGCGCTTTCCTGTCGGCGGTGAAGAGGCGCGTCTGACCATCTATCAGACGCCGGATGATTACTTTTTGCCCTTTGTCGATGCGAACGCAGGCAAAGACACCTATCCCGCAGGCCGCTATCTTGAGCCGGAAGAGTTGGAAGATGGCCGCCTGCACCTGGATTTCAATCAGGCTTACAATCCGTATTGCGCGTATGGCGATCAATGGAGCTGCCCGCTGACCCCGGCGGAGAATCGCTTGAAGGTGGCGATTCTCGCGGGTGAGAAAATGCCTGTTGGCGAGTGGGTTGAGCACGGATAGCCTCTGAATCAAGGCGCAGGTTGATCGGGACTTGATTGTCTTTATCGGCATCAATGCGATCAATCAGCGCCATGACCCGGTGTAGATGATCATGAAGCGTCCTCCTCATAGGAGCAGGCAAGTGGCAAAAACTTTATAAAGCGTTACAGTTGGCCCTAAAGAGATAGAGTTGCTCACTGACCGATGCCAACATCCATTTTAGCCACCAAGCTGTATCTTCCGCCCCCGCGTCCCCGGCGTGTCCTGCGCCCGCGTCTGATCGCACGGCTCAATGAGGGCCGCCATCACAAACTCTCGCTGATCTCGGCTGCCGCTGGCTTTGGCAAAACCACTCTCGTCAGTGAGTGGGCCGCTACCTGTGGACGACGCGCCGCCTGGCTCTCGCTCGACGAGGGCGATAATGATCCCGCACGCTTTTTGACCTACCTCGTCGCCGCCGTGCAGACAGTCGCCCCTCACATCGGGGCGGGCATCATAACCGCGCTGCGCTCCCCGCAGCCTCCCTCGATTGAATCAGTTCTGACCACCATGCTCAATGACATCGCCACCCTCACGGATGCCTTTGTCCTCGTGCTGGATGATTATCACATCCTTGAGGCCGCTCCGATTGACGCGGCCCTCACCTTTCTGCTCGACCACCTGCCGCCGCAGATGCATCTGGTCATCGCCACCCGTGAAGACCCCCATCTCCCACTGGCACGCCTGCGGATGCGCGGTCAGTTGACCGAACTGCGGGCGGCTGATCTGCGCTTTACCCCGTCTGAAGCCGCTGACTTTCTCAATCACGGCATGGGCCTTAACCTGTCCGCTCAGGATATTGCAGCATTGGAGACGCGCACCGAAGGCTGGATCGCGGGCCTGCAATTGGCGGCGATTTCGATGCAAGGCCATCAGGATACATCCGGGTTCATCAAATCCTTCACGGGCAGCCATCGTTTTGTGCTCGATTATCTGGTGCAGGAGGTCTTGCAGCAGCAACCCGAACAGGTGCAAGCCTTCTTGCTGCACACCTCTATCCTGGAGCGATTGTGCGGCCCACTGTGTGATGCCGTTGTGCGCTCTCCCTCCGCCTCCGGGCAAAGCACGCTGGAACAGCTCGAACGCGCTAACTTATTCATCATCCCGCTGGACAATGAGCGGCGCTGGTATCGCTATCATCACCTGTTTGGCGATCTGCTGCGCCAGCGCTTGCAACAGAGCACTGTTTCGTCTCTAGAGGGGCAGGGGATCGCCGAATATCATATTCGTGCCAGCCAATGGTATGAAGATAATGGCCTGGAAATTGAGGCGTTTCACCATGCGGCGGCGGCGCATGATCTTAATCGTGCCACGCGGCTGATGGAAGGAAAGGGCCTGCCGCTGCAATTTCGCGGCGCACTCGTCCCGATCCTGAACTGGCTGAAATCGCTGCCAGCGGCGGTGCTGGATGCCCATCCTTCGCTGTGGGTAACGTATGCCTCCGTGTTGTTGGCAACAGGCCAGACAACCGTCATCGAACAGAAGCTGCAAGCTGCTGAAGCCGCTGTACAACGTGTCCCACCAGATGAGAAGACCCGCGATCTGATTGGGCGTATTGCCGGAACACGGGCGACGTTGGCGCTCAGTCAGCAGCAGTTAGATGTGATTATCGCCCAGTCGCAGCGTGCCCTGGAGTATCTTCACCCCGACAACCTGCCGTTTCGCACATCGACGATCTGGAAAATGGGCTATGCCTACCAGCTCCAGAAAAATCGTGCGGCGGCCATCCAAGCCTATAGCGAAGCCATAGCCACCAGTCAGGCGTCCGGCAATATTGTCATCACCTTATTGGCATCAACGGGCATGGGGATGGTGCAAGAATCAGAGACTCAGCTTCTTCTGGCCGCGAAAATCTATCAGGACATCCTGCAACAGGTGGGCGATCTGTCTTTGCCTGCCGCCACCTGTGAATCGCATCTTGGTCTGGGACGCATCTCTTACGAATGGAACAACCTGGATGCGGCCCAGCAGTACGGCCAGAAAAGCCTCCAACTGGCCCCGCAGTTGCAAAATACCGATAGATCGGTTGCCTGCGAGGTGTTCCTGGCCCGCCTCAAATTGGCCCAGGGCGATGTGATGGGTGCGGCAGCTCTTTTAGCGCAGGTCAGTCAGATCGCGCAGCAGCAGCATTTTATCTATCAGATTCCTGACATTGCGACACTCCAGGTGCTGACGCTGCTGCATCAGGGCCATCTGGCGGCAGCGGCGCATCTCGCGCAGACACATGACCTCCCGCTGAGTCTGGCGCGGGTGTTGTTGGCCCAGGGCGATACGTTGGCAGCACTGGCCGTCCTTGCACCGCTCCGTGAGCAGGTGGAAACAAAAAATTGGCATGATGAACGACTCAAGGTGATGGTTCTCCAGGCGATTGTTCATCGGGCACAGGGCGAAAAAGACACAGCGCTGCGGCTGTTGAATGATGCGCTCGCATTGGCGGAGCCAGGCGGCTTCATCCGTCTCTTCATTGATGAGGGGTTGCCAATGGCTCACCTCCTGGCCGAAGCCGCCGCACAGGGGATAATAAGCGATTACATCAAGACGCTGTTGGCGACTTTTGACGCGGAGAAGCAGGCGAGGCCGCAGTCATCACCCCTGCACACGGCTTCCCCCTTGCTGATCGACCCCTTGAGCCAACGCGAATTAGAGGTATTGCAACTGATCGCTCAGGGTCTGTCAAATCATGACATTAGCGAGCGGCTTTTCCTCTCCCTGAATACAATCAAAGGTCACAATCAAAAAATCTTTGGCAAACTCCAGGTGCAGCGCCGCACCGAAGCAGTGGCCCGCGCCCGCGAATTAGGACTGGTTTAGCGTCAAGCTTTCTGGCTACCTCAATCAAGGACTGCCTATAGGCTCTCTACCGTCCCGTTAGGCCGTCTTTCCCTCAGACATCCCATAAAACAACACTCACAAACAACACTTTAGTGTGTATACGTCAACACCGCATTCCCTGTACATTGAGCAAGTGGCACAGACAGTTATGACAAGCCACAACAGGTACAAAATTATGTCAAATAAAGTCAGTTCAGAAACTGATCCAGGCGACATCATGATCTATCAAATCAGGATCAAAGGGCATCTTGGCCCTCAATGGAGAGACTGGTTTGGGGGCCTGACTATGACGCAGGAAGACAACGGCGAGACACTTCTCACTGGCCCGCTGGTCGATCAGGCGGCATTACACGGGCTGCTCAAGAAATTGCGCGATTTAGGCATTCCTTTGCTCTCGGTCAATCGGGCAGATAAGCCTGACATCAAGCCATAACTTGAAGCATCGGGCTTAAAACATTCACCTTTGCATATTCACTCTCGAAGGTATAAACCATGAAAGCAATCGTCTACACACGATATGGATCGCCAGATGTACTTCATCTCAAAGACGTGGAAAAGCCGATCCCAAAGGACAATGAAGTCTTGATCAAAATTTATGCGACAACCGTCACTGTAGGAGACACGAGAATGCGTAGTTTCACCGTTCCTCGCGGGCAGTGGCTCTTCGCACGACTCTATTTGGGTCTTAGAGGTCCCAAAAGAACGATCTTAGGGATGGAGTTAGCAGGAAAAATTGAAGTTGTTGGAAAGAATGTAAAACGATTCAAGCCAAGCGATCAGGTTTTTGCACCCACCTTTGATGTCAATTTTGGTGGATATGCCGAGTATAAATGTCTGCCTGAAGACGGGATACTGGCAATAAAACCCGCCAATATCACTTATGCGGAAGCTGCCACCATTCCTGTTGGAGGAGCTACAGCATTACGTGTTCTTAGAAAAGCAAATATCCAGCGAGGGCAAAAGGTGCTGATCTATGGTGCTTCTGGAAGTGTTGGCACATTTGCGGTACAGCTTGCTCTATGCTTTGGCGCAGAGGTAACAGGGGTTTGCAGTACAACCAATTTAGACATGGTGAGATCACTAGGAGCCAGTAAGGTCATTGATTATACGCTAGAAGATTTTACCCGACTCGGCGAGACCTATGACGTTATTTTTGATGCCGTCGGTAAATTTTCGTCGTCACACGGTAAAAAGGCTCTCAAGAAAACAGGACACTATTTCTCCATTATCGAACAAACATCACGCGAAAATGTCGCAGACCTGATTTTCCTCAAAGAGCTTATTGAGGCGGGGAAAATAAAACCCGTCATTGACCGATCCTATCCGTTGGAAGACATGGTTGAAGCCCATCGCTACGTGGATACAGGCCACAAAAAGGGAAACGTCGTTATCGCGGTGACATCGAGTGGCAAGGTCTAACAATGGAGAATAACGGCATGAAAGCAATCGTCTACACACGATACGGATCGCCAGATGTCCTGCAATATCAGGAGGTCGCACAACCGACGCCCAAAGACAATGAGGTCTTAATTCGCGTCCATGCCGCCGTCGTCGGGCCAGCGGATTGTGCTTTCCGCAAAGGCGAACCGTTTATCGTCAAGCTGATCTACGGCCTCAGAAAGCCCAAGTATGCCATCCTGGGGACTGAATTTGCCGGGGTGATTGAAGCGGTTGGCAAAGCTGTCAGGCTGTTTAAGACAGGCGATGAGGTGTTCGGCTTAAGCCCAAACACGTTTGGCGCTCATGGCGAATACATGTGTCTGCCGGAAGACAAAGCGCTGATCGTCAAATCGGCCAGAATGACCTATGAAGATGCCGTTGGAATCTGTGATGGCGCTCCCACCGCTCTGACCTTCCTGCGCGACACTGCTCATCTCCAGCGCGGGCAAAACGTCCTGATCAATGGGGCATCAGGGGCCGTTGGCGCGTATGCGGTGCAGCTTGCCAAGCACTTTGGGGCCAATGTCACCGGGGTATGCAGCACAAAAAATATCGAATTGGTGACATCGCTGGGAGCCGATCATGTCATCGACTATACCAGGGAAGATTTCACCCAGAACGGCCAGACATACGACGTGATTTTCGATGCTGTCGCCAAACGTTCCTTTGCCGAATGCAAAGCATCGCTGACCAAAACGGGCGTGTATCTTTCAACCTCCCCCTCCTTGAGCATTGTCTGGCAAATGTTATGGACATCGATCCGAGGCGGCAAAAAAGCCAAATTTGCGACGGCGGGCCTGATGCAGAACAAAGACAATCTCAACGTCCTCAAGGAACTGTTTGATGCGGGCAAGCTCAAAGCTGTCATCGATAGACGTTACCCGCTGGAACAGATGGCCGAGGCGCATCGCTATGTTGATATGGGCCATAAAAAGGGCAATGTCGTCATCATGGTGGAATAGGACGACCAGCAACCGATGCACAAGACCGTTGTACAACATGGATCACAGGGAGATTGAGTCATGCCGCGTGTTCAGATCATACTTGCAGGCATATGGATCGTCGTGATGTTGATTTATCTCTGGGGGGATGTGCTGCGAATCATGAGCGGCGATGTTATCCAGGGGAAAATCGACGGAAAGCCCGTCTCACAGGGAATATGGTTGGGAATCGCAGCCCTGATGCTGATTCCGATCCTGATGGTTTTTTTGTCTCTGACATTGGATCAGTCGGTGAATCGCTGGGCAAATATCATTGTTGCGCTAGGCTTTTTTGTTTTAAATCTGACCAGTATCCGTACATACCCCTCGGCTTATGACCGATTCTTGCTCGCTGTGAGCCTTGTGTTTAATGGGGTGACAGTTTGGTTTGCATGGAACTGGATCTAAACAGGAAATCGAGCCTTTCGGTTGTAGCAGCGGAATGTGGTTTTTATAATTGACTCATGTCTACGCCAATTCTCGCTACGAAGCACTATACAGCGGAGGATTTGATGTCCCTCAAAGGGCTGATTGACGCGGGCAAGCTCAAAGCTGTCATCGACAGATGCTATCCGCTGGAACAGATGGCAGAGGCCCATTGCTATGCCGAAACAGGCCACAAAAAGGGCCATATCGTCATCACCATCGTACCCAACACACGTTAATTCTCCAGGAGGAGACGCATGAAAGCGATTGTCTTCACACAGTACGGTTCACCCGATGTTCTGCACCTCGCCGAGGTCGCAAAACCGACCCCCAAAGATGATGAAGTCCTGATCAAAATCTATGCCGCCTCTGTCAATGCCGCCGACTGGCATGTCGTAAAGGCCGATCCCTTCCTGGTTCGTCTGCAATTTGGCATGTTCAAGCCGAAATTCTCCATCCCTGGCGCGGATATTGCCGGACGGGTCGAGGCTGTTGGACGGAATATCAAAGAATTTAAGGTTGGGGATGAGGTGTTTGGCGATCTTTCCTCCTCTGGATGGGGCGGGTTTGCCGAATATGTCTGCGCGAAGGAAAGCATGTTGGTACTCAAGCCCGCCAATATCACCTTTGAGCAGGCGGCAGCGGCTCCAATGGCATCCGTCACCGCGTTAAAGGCGTTGCGCGATAAAGTCCAGCTTCAGCCGGGGCAAAAGGTTTTGATCAATGGCGCGTCCGGCGGCGTGGGGACATTCACAGTGCAGCTTGCCAAATTCTTCGGGGCGAATGTTACTGCCGTGTGCAGCACGAAGAAAGTGGACATGGTGCGCTCACTGGGAGCCGATCACGTCATCGACTACACCAAAGAGGATTTCACCAAAGGCGATCAGCGCTATGACCTCATCATCGGCGCGAATGGCAATCGTTCGCTTTCAGAGTATAAGCGGGTCTTAGCGCCCAACGGCGTGTATGTCATGACCGGAGGCTCGATGAGTCAGATATTCCAGGCCGTCCTGCTGGGGCCGTTGATGTCGCGGGGCGATCAGAAAATGGGCAATTTGATGTCTGCGCCCAACAAAACGGATCTGGCGTTTGTCGCAGGTCTGCTTGAATCCGGCAAAGTCAAACCCTTGATTGATCGGTGCTACCCGTTAGCAGAGACAGCGGACGCCCTGGGCTATGTGGCAGACGGCCACGCCAGCGGCAAAGTCGTCATCACAGTGACGCCGCACGATTAAACTCTCTCCTGTCATCGAACCATGATGTTAATGACGCTTATCATAGGCCCCTGCTCAAGGCGGGGGCTTTATACATCTTCGTATGATTCCCCTATCCCCCATGATCAATTTTGGCCTTATAGTCCACTGGCAGCATAGCAGCGGCGGGCTTGTAAGCATCCCCATCCCTGAAGGGAGGGGCTTTTAGCCCTAGTGCTTACCAGACTTGGCCTGAAAAGGCTCCATGAAACAGCTGTAACAGTTGCGTCATGCTCTATGAACTCATAGCTCATTATGTGATAAGGATTACTCATGACCGTCCGCAGCTACTATGATTCTGAGGTGGGGATGTCGCTGGAACTGCCGGCTGAGTGGGATGCCGCCAGCACATTCGATTTTGCGCTCGTGTTAAGTGCTCCAGAAGAACAGGGGTCACGGGCGGGCCTATGTTTTAATATCAGCCCATTTAATCCGCCGACTCAGGAGCGGCTGCTGGCCTTTATTGAGGATACGCGACAGGAGCGCATGGAGGTCTATGGGGGGTTCGCCCTCCTGAGCGAAGAGCGCATCATCCAGGATCGCTGTCCTGGCTACATCGAAACCTATCGCTGGCAGGCGGAGGATACAAACGTCCCGATCTTTCAACTCTTTGCCGCCATTCTGTTGGGTCAGGATGCCCTGTATACCGTGCATGGCACAGCGTTACTCAGCCTGCAAGCCACCTATGAGCCGCTCTTCCGCCAGATCATCGCCTCCCTTCAATTCATCCGTGCTGAGAGCTAATCGCACGGGTGTTTTATCGATGCTATTTCAATTTGAGAGGGTTGGCGCAGCACGCTGCGCCCCTACGACAATCCTATCATCTATCTTTTAAAGAGGTCTCCCATCAGCTTAAAGAGGTGCATTTCACAACAGGCATGGTAAGCATCCCCATCCCTGAAGGGAGGGGCTTTAGCCTCAGTGCTTACCAGACTCGGCCCGCAAGGGCTCCGTTAGAGACGAATAGATAGGCACTTCGGGATGCCTCACCAGTTCCGA
>DAOTUR010000403.1:0-6657 GCA_034436915.1 Anaerolineae bacterium | reverse complement strand
GATTGCCCAACTGACCGATTTCGGGTAGGGTTGTTAATTGATTGTCTGGCAACATAAGAAACTGGAGGTTCGTCAATTGACCGATTTCGAGGGGTAAAGTTGTCAGTTGGTTATGGCCCATATCCAGCGAGAAAAGGTTTTTTAGATGACCGATTTGGGGTGGTAAAACCGTTATTTGATTAGAATCAAGTAGTAAATACTTAAGATTTTTTAAGTTGCCAATTTCAGGAGGGAGTGTTGTTATCCGATTAAAATTGAGACAAAGAGACTTGAGATTGCTTAACTGACCGATTTCAGGGGGGAGAGTTGTGAGTTCATTATTACTGAGATCTAGAGTTTGAAGCTTAGGGAGCTGTCCGATTTCTGGTGGAAGCATCTCTAATGCCAACTCTCTCAAATCTAAGTATGTGCCCCCGCTTACCCGCGCCTCTTCAATCCGACGCAGCGCCTCGGTATACGCACTGTCGGTAGTATCCTGTGCCATCAGCGATGTACTGCACAGGCCGCACAAAACAATCAAAATCAACGTCTGTAAGCAGCGTTTCATCTTGCCCCACAAATCTATGAGGAATACTTTTCTCATCCTAACGGAAATGTGGCTCTTTCTTCTCAACGCCTGCCCTCCGCTTTCCGTGCAGCAAATTGGCGTGATACGCAACATCAAAACCACTATAATCATAGAAAATGAGATGGAGATAGACGATGAACGAAATTGCTATCACGTTTCACCTGTCCGAGGCTCTGGTCAAAGAAGCGACTGAACTCGGTTTACTCTCAAGTGAACGAGTCGAAAAACTTCTGCGAGCCGATATTGAGGCACAACTCGCAGCGATGGCGAATGATCCTGCTATCCAGCATGAGATGCATGTCATCGCTAACGAGTTCGATATCACTGAGGGCGATGGCTTGGAGTCCCTGTGACCGTTAAACGAGTGCATAACAAGAATCACTTGCGAAACTGTGTCCCCTTATGCCCGCTGAACAAATCGCGCAGCTTGAGCCGCTGATACTTGCCTGTTGATGTGACGGGAATCTCTGTGCCAAACACCAGTGCTTTGGGCGATTTCTCGAAGCTCATGATCTGGCGGCAATGCGCGAGAATGGCCGCTTCATCCAGCGTCACACCGTCCTGCGCCACAATATACGCGCCGACCTCCTCGCCGTAGTAATCATTCTCGAAGCCCACCGCGAGGCCGACTTTGACGCCCGGATAGCGCAAGAGCACCTCCTCAATATCGAACGGGCTGAATTTGACACCGCCGCGATTGATCAGCTCTTTCAGCCGCCCGGTGATGAAGAAGAAGGCGCGGCCCTGCTCATCCGTCTGAAAAAAGCCCTCGTCACCGCTGCGAAACCAGCCAAATTTGAACGTCTCAGCATTGGCTTCATCGCGCTGATCATAGTATTTCATGACGTTGTGGCCGCGCACACAGATTTCGCCGCGTTCGCCCGCCGCCAATGCCACGCCGCTGCCATCGGGCGCAAAGATCGCCATTTCATTCGAGGCAATCGGGCAGCCGATGGAGGGATAACCGAAGTCTTGCAGCCAATGCTGATGCTCCTCCCATGACAGCGTGATCGGCAGGAAGCAGCTATAGCAGGTTGTCTCGCTCAGGCCGTAGCCGTGCAGGATCGGGAAGCCGAATTTATCCTCAAAATCGCGGGCCAACTGCACCGACAGCGTGCCCGCCCCACACACAAAATGGCGAAAACGGCTCAGTTCGCGCCGACTGATGCGCGGCCCAAACATCGAGTCGCCCGCATCGGTGAGACTTTGCGCCTGCTCCAACAAAAATTGCAGCAGCGTCGGCACGACAGAGACGATATTCACCTTCTCGCGCACAACCCGCTCCCAGAAATTCGTCACCGAGAAGCTGCGATTGAGCACAACAGACGCGCCGACATACAGCGGCGTCATCAGCGTCACGACGATGCCGTTGACATGATGAATCGGCAGCACGCCCATCAGGCGCTGATTGCCCGTGATCGCCTGCCATTGGCTGATGCTATGGGCGTCGACCAGCAGATTGTACTGCGTCAGCACGACGCCTTTGGGTGCGCCCGTCGTGCCGCTGGTGTAGACGAGCAGAGCTTCGTCCTCCAGCGTGGCGGTGCGCTCATCGCCACCCTTGATCGGCATATCGCCCGATTTTGCGCCGCTCTCATCGCCCAGGAACGTCGTCGGGCGCATCCGCACCGCTTCTAGGAAGGTGATGTAGGTGTCGCCCTGTTCGCCGCCCACCTGCACAATGCCGCGCACATTCGCTGCGCCCAGTTCGCCCTCACCGCCGCTGCCACCGGAGATAATGCGCTCGACCCGTTCCAGATATTCATGCATGACGAAGCAGAGTTTGGCGCGGCTGTTGCGGAGGATGAAGGCAATGCGCGTGTCATCTTCAGCGATATTTTGCGGCGCGACGGTGGCCCCGATCACCCAGCAGGCAAAATAGATCAGCACCAGATCAGGATGGTTATAGCCCAATGTGGCGATGCGATCTCCGCGCCGAATGCCCGCATCTTCCCATAGGAAATTGGCGACCTGATGCACCCGCGCTACAAACTCGACGTAATTGAGTTCGGTGCGTGCGCCTTCCTGATCATAGGCGATCAGGAAGGTTTTTTCCGGCGAGGTCTTGGCATGGATCGCCAGCACATCGCGGATATTGCGATAGGGGATCATGTGTTGGGTCGGGGGACGATGAAAACTGGTGCGGGCTGTCTCAATATTGAGCAGCGTCTGGGCATCAAGCGGCATCTAAAACATCCTTCTCTGATGAGGGTCTGGCTGAATGGATCGTATGGTGATCATTTTAAGGCGGGATTTTTTGCCTCGATATATGTATTGTGCTGATCTAGGGGGTGAGGCAGCCGCAGGATCATATCGCGCCTGCAACTCTGGGCTGCATCCAATTCTGAGGCAAAAATATTACAAATCGAGCGCAAAGAAGCCTGTTGCTGTGCCTTCGTTGCCCTGGATCGTCATCCGCATATCTTCAAGGAAGGCCCGCATGGTTGGGAAGCGCTTTTCTGGCGCTTTTGCCATCGCCTGCCAGAAGGGAATCGCCAGCTCCGTCGGGAGTTCGCGCCGAATATAGTGCGGCGGCAGCGCCACCTCATCCGTGTGCTGGCGCATCAGGCCGTAAATCGTGGCGGCTTCAAAGAGCGCTTTCCCCGTCATCAGCTCATACACGATGCAGGCCAGCGCATATTGATCGGTGGCGGGGCTAGGGCGTTTGCCATCCCAGATTTCGGGCGCGGTGTATTTGGTCGTGCTGAAGGAGTTGGTCGCCTCCAGGCTGTAGATGATCTTGAGCAGGCGCGTCAGCCCCACATCCGACAGATACGCCAGGCCGCTGTCATCAAACAGGATATTGCGCGGCTCGACCTGTCCATGAACCATGTCATGCCCATGCAGGCCATCCAGCGCTTCGCTCAGACGCTCCAACACCGCCAGGACTTCGCCCGCCGAAGGCAGCACCGGATCAACCCCGGCGTTGATCTTCTTATGCATCGATCTGAGGCGGTCTTGCAGCGATCCGCCTTTCATGACGCGCATAGCGATGTATAGTGTCGAGCCTTCAATACCATAATCTTCGATCTGCACCACGTTGGGGATCGCGTAGGCGGCAAAGCGGGCGACTTCGGTTTGGCAGGCTTCCAGCGCCTGCTCCCGATTCTCATGATTGACCGTGAGGACGCGCAGCGCCACCAGCCGCCCCGTCCCCTGATGCAGCGCCGCATAAACCGCATTGTTGCTGGACGCGCCCAGGATACGCAGACAGTTATATGGCCCAAATGTCATATTGATGGGGGCGGCAGGCTGATCAGACATGGCGATCCTCACATAAAGTTTAAAGGTTGGTGTGTGGTGCTTGATTCGCGTCATAATGAACCACTATAACGCGCTCTTGCCCGCTGTGCAAAAGCACCGTCCCAGCAAAGATAAGCATTTGTGATATATTCGAGATCAGAATGACCTTTTATGCGGAATGGATGCGACGATGCGCCTTTGGATACGTCTGTTAACATGTCTGCTTTTTCTGGTGGGGATGATCGGCTCTGTCTCAGCCCAGGACTCCTCGCAACTGCCTATCAGCGAAGATGTGTATTACACAATCCGCCCCACCGATACCCTGGACTCCATCGGGGCGCTGTTTGATATCAGCCCGCGCTGTATCACCGCTCTGAACGGCCTCCAGCGTCCGAGTGAACTCAAGGTGGGCGAAGAACTGCTGCTGTCGGTGTCATGCCCACGCTATGCCGAAGACCCGACCTATCTACCCACATCCAGCGTCCTCATCCCGCGTGACGTTGTGCGCGTGGACGAGTGTGCAGGCGTGCGGGCCTCCTACAGCGATACAGTGGCGGGCATTGCGGGCCTGCTCGGTGTCAGTGAAAACGACCTCCGCATCGCCAACAATCTGGCTGCCGACGAAGAACCGCGCTATCAGCAGTGTCTCGTCATGCCCGCGCCGACGGATGCAATAGCGGGACAGGGCGGCGGCGGCACGCTGCCTGCGGGTGAATTCTACGTCATCTCGTTTGGCGACACGCTGTCGGGCATCGCCTTTGAGCGCAATGTGTCGGTGGAAGCATTGAAGATTGCCAATAACATCGATAACAGCTTCACCATCAAGGCGGGGACGACGATCTTCATCCCGGCGGATGCCCCGGCCTTTGGCGAATATCCGGCCATGTTCCGTCTCGATCAAAATGGCGCGGTGGCGGGCGAAGAATACGTCATGCAGCCCGGCGATACGCTCGATTCAGTTGCCCAGGAGAAAGATGTCTCGCTCATCTCGCTCAAGATGGCGAATAACATCACGAACAGCTTCAATATTCGCGCCGGAACAGTCATCATCATCCCCGAAGGCGCGGCCAAATACGGCCAATTCCCGCCCCTGACGACTCTCGATAGCACAGCCGGACAGGGCGGCGGCGGCCTGGAGCAGGTGGTGGTGCAGCCCGGCGATTACCCGCAGAAGATCGCCCGCGAATACAACGTTGATCTGATCACGTTTATGGATGCCAACAACATCAGCAACTCGTTTACGCTCCAACCGGGGACGGTGCTCGTCATCCCGGTGGGTGCGCCGCCGTTCAGCGAAGATGGCATCCCGCCTGCCTCGTTGCGCTCTAACACATCCGACAGCACCACAAGAACTCGCCCCACAAATAGCACAACGACAACCACTACCACGACGACGGGGACGGACACCATCGCGCCCGCGACGCAGGTTGCCCCCACAGCCGCGCCAATTGTGCCGACCCCCACGCAGGAAATCATCCCCGCGCCGATGACGACAGAGGCGGCCCCGCAGGGTTGATGGGGGTGTTGAGTTTGGTCAATGCGTGGGAAGCAGAAAATGATATACGTTTTGGGCACGGCATGTCGTGCCCAAAACGTATATCATTTTTATTTTGATGTATCGCTGTGGCGCAGTCGTAGGGACATGGCGTGCCACGTCCCATATGCACCAACTTAAGGATTTTGTGCTCAGTGTGGGGCAAAGACGCGGCAAAAGCGCTTGCGCCAGGGACTGAAAGTCCCTGTCTCCCGTGTTGCGGGGTTGAAAACCCCGCCCAAACACGCCCAAACAGACTGTTTCAGCGGGACTTTCAGTCCCGCAAAAGGCAAGGCAGGGGTTTTCAACCCCTGACGACAGGACAAAAACGAAGCGGGCGAAGGGAGATTCCCTTAAGTTGCTGTATATGGGATATGGCGTGCCACGTCCTCAATTTTGAACCTCAAATGGCTTCGCTTAATGCCTATACGCTTCTGTGCGTCCGTTTGGCTAAAACCGTGAGTCACTGAAATTGTCTGTAGAGGAGGACGGCTCTCTATGGAAAGATGCTTGAAGTGGCGGTCATTGCCATGTCTATCTTTTACAATCAGTGAGATGGACGAGTCGAAAATCAGCCGGGCCGTTCATTTTCAAAGGTCGTTAAGCCGTTTTTCGCACTATAAAAGGTTTGATAAAATGAAGGCAGAAACACGTTATGTAGTTTTTATTAGATTAAATCTTTAGCTCAATAACATTAGTTCTCATGCGAGGTTCATAACTTCGCGGTATATTGCCATATCGAAAACACAAGGACATTGTAAATGCCTAATATCATTGAAATTGCGTCGAATGATGGTCGTTTCACAACACTGGTTGCTGCCGTTAAAGCGGCTAATCTGGTCGAAACTTTGAGCGGTGCAGGCCCCTTCACTGTCTTTGCCCCCACAGATGAGGCATTCGCGGCCCTGCCGGCTGGCACTGTCGAAGGTTTGTTGGAAGACATTCCCCAATTGACCAAAATCCTGACCTATCATGTGGTGGCCGCCAGCGCTCCTGCCTCGGTCGTCGTCAGCGCGGACTCGCACGCCACCGTCGAAGGTAGCATGATCAATGTGAGCCAGAGCAACGGCAACGTGATGATTAACGACGCCCAGGTGATTGTGGCCGACATCGAAGCCACCAATGGTTATATTCACGTCATCAACAAAGTGCTGATGCCCAAGTAAATCGTGCTGTGCCAACTCTGATTTATGGTAAGCATCCCCCTCCCTGAAGGGAGGGGCTTTTAGCCCTAGTGCTTACCAGACTTGGCCTGAGAAGGCTCCGTTAGAGACGAATAGATAGGCACTTCGGGATGCCTCACCAGTTCCGA
>DAOTUR010000402.1:0-2491 GCA_034436915.1 Anaerolineae bacterium | reverse complement strand
TCGGAACTGGTGAGGCATCCCGAAGTGCCTATGTATTCGCCTCTAACGGAGCCTTTTCAGGCCAAGTCTGGTAAGCACTGAGGCTAAAAGCCCCTCCCTTTAGGGATGGGGATGCTTACGAGTAAACATCCTTATCAACATCTAAAGTCAAGCGATTCTAGGCGGGATAGACACAGGATGCACCCCCCAAAAGAAGGGGATTACGTGACGAAGGTGCGGCCTGTTTGATGCCGCTGCCATGTATCGCCGTTTACGATATCCTCAATCGCGGCCATCACGGCATCAATCTCGGCATCGGTATTGTAGAAGTGCGGCGCGATGCGAATGCCAGCCCCCTCCCGAAAATCGATGATGAACTGACGCGCCAATAACTCGCGCGACACCTCATAGGCGTGCGGCGGATTGATCGTCACGGTTCCCGCCCGCTGATCAGCCGCACGCGGACTCTGCACGGCATAACTGAGTCTGTCGGCCTGTTCGATCAGCATTTGAGTCTGGCGCAGCGAGTTGGCGCGGATCGTGTCAACGCCCACCTGCTTGATGATCTCGACGCCGGGTTGAATCGCATACAGGGCGGAAATGGCGGGCGTGCCATTGGCGAGGCGATAACTGTCCTCGCGCAGTTCAAAGTGATCGAGATCAAAAGAGAAGGGCCGTGTATGAGCAAACCAGCCTGTAATCTTCGGCTGCAATGTCGTCAGCAGATCAGGCCGCACATAGAGGAAGACGCCGCCCGGCCCGCCGCACAGCCATTTGAGCGTGCCGCCAATATAGAAATCGACCTCCAGCGCCGCCACATCCACCGGGATGATGCCCACGCTGTGATAGCCATTGAGCAGCACCTGTGCGCCCACCGCATGAGCGCGATTGACAATCGCCCGCGCAGGCATGATAAATGCGTTGCGAAACAGCACATGGCTCACGCTCACAAGGCGCGTCGTCTCATCAATCGCACTGAGCAGATCGTTGGGATCAATGGTGATTCCATCGCGGCTGCGGACGACGTGAAGCTGGATATGCGGCGGCAGAAGCTGCTGAAGGCTGTACACATCCGACGGGAAATCCTGATCGGTGACGACGATTTTTGTGCGCCGTGTATCGCTGAAATCGAGCGCACTCATCAGGATGGCATTGGCGATGCTGGCATTCTCATGCATCAGGACGCTGCCCGCTGGCGCATTGAGCAGAGGGGCCATCGCATCGCCCACCTTGCGCTTGAGGTCCCACCAACCGCCCTCGCCCCAGGCCCGCACGCCGAGGGTGGCCCAGGTGTCGGCATAGGCGTGCAGCGAGTCGTACACGCCCTGCGGCATTGCACCGAGCGAACTGCTGATGAGATAGGTGCAGGTGGACAGAATCGGGAACTGTGCGCGATAGGAGAGCAAATCTGACATCAAAACGACCTCTAAATGTACAGTCAAATGGGAAAAGCTATTTTAACCACAGAGAAACATTGACCATATTTGCGCTCGTCCTCTCGGATGAGATTGGACCCTGAAAACGCTGAGAGAACAACCAGGACAGGGCCTGCCCTGTCCATTTTCACGCGATGAACGGACAGGGCAGGCCCTGTCCCTACACGAATCATGCCTAACATTTTGCATTATCAAACAGTCTCTTAGCGCCTGATAGGTGTGGCGTCACTCTTTTCTGTCGTGTAGGGATTGAGACTGGTCTCTCCGTCGCTCTTATCAGGCACTGCGAGGAGATTCTTCTCTTTGCGCTTGGCTTTGTCGAAATCTTCATCAAGCAGCGGAATGGCGCGATAGACATAAAGGGCTGCCAAAACAGCGCACAGCGGTACAAAGATCAGCGCCCAGAAGGATGTGAGGCCTGTAAACACAAAGGCGCTCATTGTCAGAATCCAGCGGCGCTGCTGTGGCGTCAGAGACAGCACATCTTCAGAAAAAATTGTTGACTTGAGGAAGACGATCAATGCCGCATTTCCAAGAGAGATCAGCAAAACAACGACGACTGAAAGGACGGCCCCTAAAATACATCCCTCTATCACATCGTTAGATCCCATAGCCCGCGCAAGGATTCCAGTAAGCGCCCCCAGAAGTAGTATCCACTTTGTCACTGCTTGCCGAACAAGCGCCATCATCATGTGTGCGACAGGATAACGAAGGGAGGGCCATGTGATAAAGGTACTTCTCTTGCCTGTCTTCAAACGAACTAGCCAATCAGGATAAGCATTGGCGACATGTGCGGCAGACAGACCCCCCAGGAGAGCGGCAGCGGCGAGACAGAAGGGCAAAAAGAACGCATACGGACTGTAACCATATCTGTCATTGAATTCTGACCATAAGACCCCTTCTGTCTTGTAAATGAGGATCGCAGGCGCTGCAAAGGATACAAAAAGTCCGATTCCAGTAATCATTCACCTATCCGTGACAATCGTGGGTTTGTAGGGGCACGATGGATCGTGCCCTGGTGATTTGTAGGGGATTTGGCGTGGGCGCGATGCATCGCGCCCCTACAAGGGCCGTTG
>DAOTUR010000401.1:0-1754 GCA_034436915.1 Anaerolineae bacterium | reverse complement strand
GAGGATGCACGTCACGGGGCGGTGTGCTATTCTTATAGCTGATGTGATGATGAAAAATTGAGATGGCGGTGCGGGCAGAATGATCGGGACGAAACTCAATGGACGCTATGAAATCCTCGAGCATCTAGGGGAAGGCGCAACCGCCACTGTCTATAAAGGTCTTGATATCCTTCTAGGGCGTGAAGTTGCGCTGAAAATTCTGCTTCCTCATGTGCGCGAGAGCACACGCAAACGCTTCTTCCAGGAAGCGATGGCCGCTGCCCGCCTCAATCATCCCAATATCATGGCAATCCATGATCGGGGTGAGGACAAAGAGCGGCATTACCTCGTGATCGAGTATGTGGATGGGCAGCCCCTCAGCAGCTATATTCCGTCATCGCCGCAGGTAGTGGCCTCGCTCGGCGCACAGATTGCCCGTGCGCTGGATTATGCTCATGAGCGCGATATCATCCACCGCGATATTAAGCCGGCCAACATCAAAGTGAACAGCACAGGCCAGATTAAAATCATGGATCTGGGGTTGGCCCGCTCACGCGATGGCAAACGGGTGACAGCGCCGGGGATGGTCATTGGCACGCCCGCGTATATCTCGCCCGAACAGGCGCAGGGCCTTGAGCTGGATCGCCATACCGATATTTATTCGCTTGGCATTGTGCTGTACGAGATGGCAACCGGACAACTGCCCTTCAATGCCGATGATATTACGGCACTGATGCTGCAACATGTCCAGCAGCCTGTGCCGCCGCCGCGCACGCTGGTTCCCGATCTGCCGACGGCGCTGGAACGAGTGATCCTGCGCTCTCTTGAAAAACAGGCATCGCGCCGCTACCAGACCGGGCGCTCGATGGCAGAAGCGCTGGATGCCTCGATCCCACAGGCCACTAGGACGCCGCCCAACCCGATTCCGTCGGTACGGCCCAGCAGCCCCACCGATCAAACCCAGGAGCCGCACAAGCGCACGCGTCAGACGATCCGTCTCATTCTGGCCGATGACCACACGCTTCTGCGCCGCACCCTCGCCAACTTCCTCGAATCGCAGGATGGCTTTGTGGTCGTCGCAGAAGCCGGAGATGGCGAATCAGCCCTGACGCAAACGCTGGCGCTGCGCCCCAGCGTGCTGGTACTGGATTTGAATATGCCGGGTAAAACGGGCCTCGATATTCTGCCGGAGGTGCGCGAGAAGGCCCCAGATGTCAAAGTGCTCGTCCTGACGGGCCGCGAAGACGATATTTACATTCTGCGGGCGCTGCGGGCCGGGGCGCATGGCTACGTCCTCAAATCGACGGATGAGAACAAACTCGTTGAGAGCATCCGCAAGGTGATGGATGATGAAATGGTGCTCGGACGCGGCGTGGCAGAAAAAGTTGTCGGCGGCTTGCTCGGTGATCGCGGCGATAAGCAGCTCACCGATCTGGAAATCAAGATTCTGCTGCACATCGCCAAAGGCTACGAGAACGATGAGATTGGGGATCGTCTCAATCTTGGCATGACCATGATGATCGAGACGATGGCAAGCATCATGAACAAGCTTGGCGTGCGAGATCGCAGTGCAGCCGCCCTCAAAGCGCTGCGGCGCGGCACAATCACGCTGGAAGACCTGCATGATCTTGAGCCGCCCTCATCGGATTAGGAGCAGTAAGCATCCCCATCCCTAAAGGGAGGGGCTTTTAGCCCCAATGCTTACCAGACTTGGCCTGAGAAGGCTCCGTTAGAGGCGAATACATAGGCACTTCGGAATGCCTCACCAGTTCCGA
>DAOTUR010000400.1:0-11208 GCA_034436915.1 Anaerolineae bacterium | reverse complement strand
TAATCGTTCACCGCAGAGTTCGGAACTGGTGAGGCATTCCGAAGTGCCTATGTATTCGCCTCTAACGGAGCCTTTTCAGGCCAAGTCTGGTAAGCACTGAGGCTAAAAGCCCCTCCCTTTAGGGATGGGGATGCTTACGTTACTGAGACCTCGAAGTCTTCTGGCGAACGGCGTAGTTTACACGCCTTGCGCCTCTTATTCAATATCGGCGTTGCAGTTTTTGCACACGCGCACTTTGAAGCCGTCGGCTTCACGGATGTGATAGCCCACGCGAGTGGCCTTCTTGCAGGTGTTGCACACGATCATCACGTTGGACAGGTGCAGCGCTGCTTCGCGCTCAACAATTTGGGCCGGGATCGTCTGACCGCTGGCACCGGGCCGCGCCTTCTGATGCTTCTTGACGATGTTCAGGCCGTTGATCACGACGCGATCCAGCTTAGGCATGACGGCCACAACTTCACCGATTTCGCCTTTGTCCTTGCCTGCGATGACCTTGACGGTATCGCCCTTTTTAATGCGTTGCATAGTTGCCTGGCTCCCTAAAGCGTTTCAGGTGCGAGCGAGACGATCTTGGTGAAGCCCTTTTCGCGCAGTTCACGCGCCACAGGCCCAAACACACGCGAGCCGCGCGGGTTAAGATCATCGTTAATCAGCACCACTGCGTTATCATCGAAGCGGATGTATGAGCCATCACGGCGACGCTGTTCTTTTTTGCAGCGCACCACAACCGCCTTCACCACATCGCCTTTTTTCACAGCACCACCAGCGGACGCCTGTTTGACGGCCCCGATGACAATATCACCCACATAGCCATAACGACGACGTGAGCCGCCCATGACGCGGATGACGAGAATTTCCTGTGCGCCCGTATTATCGGCCACCTTGAGGCGTGACTCGGTTTGAATCATTGTTCCACACTCCCCTCAGTCGGGGCGGCGGTTGTGGTGGCAGGACGCGCCACGAGAACACCATCCGGCGTCTGGATCACTTCTTCAACCACCCAGCGCTTGCTCTTGCTCAGCGGGCGGCTCTCAACGATACGCACAACGGAACCGGTCTTGACGGAGTCGGTTTCATCATGCGCCATCACCTTCTTGGTGAACTTGATGACTTTGCCATATTTAGGATGGGTCGTGCGGCGTTCGATGGCGACAGTCACTGTCTTCTGCATCTTATCGCTCACGACGCGCCCCACCAGGCGACGACGATTGTTAGCCATTGCTATTGATCCTTTTTCGCGGCGGCGCTGGCGCTGGCATGGGCTGCCAACGTGCGCTGATGCTGCACCGTAAGGATACGCGCAATCTCGTGCCGTGCTTTGCGAATCTGGCTGGTGTCTTTCAACTCACCCATCGCGGCATTAATGCGGAGCGTGTGCATATCCTGCTTTTTGTCTTGATAGAGAATGTCCAACTGTTCGTTGGTCATGTCTTGCAGTTCTTTACTGACCGCCATGATTCACCTCCGAACCGGAGATCGGATCGATACGCTTGACGAACTTGGTACGGATGGGCAGTTTCGCCGCCGCCAGCGTCAAGGCTTCTTTGGCGAGGGCTTCGTCGATGCCCGCCATCTCAAACAGGATACGGCCCGGCAGAATCACCGCGACATAATACTCCACAGCCCCCTTACCCTTACCCATGCGCGACTCAGCGCCACGCTTGGTGTAAGGCTTGTCCGGGAATATGCGAATCCACACTTTGCCACGACGTTTAATATTACGCACAATGGCTTTACGGGCCGCTTCGATCTGACGGCTGGTCATCCACACGGGTTCCAGCGCCATGAGACCGTAGTCTCCAAAGGCGACAGTGGAACCACGATAGGCTTTGCCGGTCATGCGTCCGCGCATCTGCTTGCGGTATTTCACCCGCTTTGGCATTAACATAGTGATCTCTCCTGCTGACCGCGAAGCGGTTAGGCTTCCGGCTGCGGCTGGTTGTTATTGCGCTGCGCTTTGACCTTGTACAGATCGTCGCGCATCACATCGCCCTTATAAACCCACACTTTGATGCCAATGCGCCCAAATGTGGTCATAGCTTCGGTAAAGCCATAATCAATGTTGGCACGCAGCGTGTTACGCGGCACACGGCCGACGCTCATCATTTCGCGGCGGGACATGTCCGAGCCGCCCAGACGACCACTGATCTCAATACGTATACCCAGCGCACCGCCCTTAACCGCACGATCCATTGAGGCTTTCATGGCACGGCTGTGACCAATACGGCGCTCCAACTGTCCGGCAATACCTTCTGCCACCAGCAAAGCGTCGAGATCGGGCTTCTCAATCTCGGTGACATCGACCTTAACCTGCTTGCCGTTGGCGAGATCCTTGAGCGCTTCGCGCAGAATCTTCACGGCTTCGCCCTTACGCCCGATGATCAGGCCAGGACGAACAGTGTGGATGTTGATGTTGACGATATCGGGCTGGCGCTCAATTTCAATGCGCGACACGCCCGCGTTTCCGTGCTGCTTCTTGATGTGCTTACGCAGCTTCAGATCTTCGTGGATGAGATTCACGTAGTCCGCGCCTTCGGCGTACCAACGGGCATCCCAATCGCGCGTGATCTTCAGGCGCATCGCTACAGGGTGTACTTTACGACCCATCGGTTATTCCCCTTGCTCGGCCAACACGACCCAAAGATGCGACTGGCGCTTGACACGCGGCTTATAACGCCCACGCGCCCCGGCCTTAAAACGCTTCAATTTTGGGCCTTCGCCCGCCCAGATCTGGCTGATGCTGAAATCGGACGGATTGCGGTCAAAATTGTTCTTCGCGTTGCTCAACGCCGAGAAGACTGTTTTGTACACGAAGTCTGCGCCTTTTTGCGGCATAAACTCCAGCACAGTCAGGGCTTGTTCGGCATTCATTCCCCGCACCTTTTCGCACACCAGAGCTAACTTGGTTGGTGCAATCGGCAGATTCTTGGTTGTGGCTCGGACATCCATCGCGGCCCCCTACTTCTTCTTTTTCTTCTCAGCCAAGTGGCCGCGGAAGGTGCGCGTTGGCGCAAATTCCCCGAGCTTGTGGCCGACCATGTTTTCCTGGATATAAATCGGCACATGCTGACGGCCATTGTGAATGGCAATCGTGTGGCCTACCATTTGCGGGAAAATTGTGCTCGCACGACTCCACGAACGCACAACTGTCCGCTTATTCGCTTCGTTGAGCTTTTCAATTTTGCTCAACAGTTTGGGGTCGACGAACGGCCCCTTCTTCATTGAACGACCCATCGGGTCTCTCCTCCTACGCTTTAGCGCGTTTTGCCGCGACGGCGGATGATGAACCGATCCGTGCGCTTGTTCGTGCGCGTCTTCACACCGAGGGCGGGCTTGCCCCAGGGTGTCTTCGGGCCAGGCATACCGATACCGCTGCGGCCTTCACCACCACCATGAGGATGGCTGCCAGGATCCATTGCGACACCACGTACACCAGGACGCCAACCCTTCCAACGATTACGACCTGCTTTGCCCAGCTTGATATTGCCATGTTCGGCATTACCCACCTGGCCGAGCGTCGCCATGCATGTCTCATGCACGTAACGGGTCTCACCGCTGGGCAGACGCAGCGCAGCGTACACGCCTTCTTTCGCCACAACCTGGGCCGACACACCCGCTGAACGGGCCATCTGGCCGCCCTTGCCGGGCTTCAGTTCGATATTGTGGACGACGCTGCCCACCGGAATCTGGCTGATGTAGAGCGCGTTTCCGGGGCGCAGTTCGGCCATCGGGCCGTTGCCAATCGTGTCGCCAACCTTCAAACCGAGGGGGGCGATGATATAGCGCTTTTCGTTGTCCATATATTGCAGCAGGGCAATACGGGCCGAACGATTGGGATCGTATTCAATCGCAATGACCTGCGCTTTGCAGTCAAATTTGTTGCGCTTGAAGTCGATGATACGATAACGACGCTTGTGTCCGCCGCCGCGATGACGAACCGTGACGCGACCCCGGTTATTACGCCCACCATGCTTACGCAGGTGCGTCGTCAGGGAGCGTTCCGGCTTGCTTTTGGTAATTTCTTCGAACGTGTAAGCCGTCATATCACGGCGACCCGCCGAAGTGGGCTTATACAGTTTAATCGGCATGGGGTGTCTCTCCGCCGTTAGACGTTGAACAGCTCAATACGGGCATCAGGCGCGAGCGTGACAATGGCTTTTTTCCATTGGCGCTGGCGGATGAATTCCCGGCGGCCACGACGACCCCGCTTGGCGGGCATGACCATCGTACGCACACTTTCCACTTTGCCTTCCAGACCAAACACAAGTTCCACCGCTTGTTTAATTTGCGGCTTGTTGGCGTGGGGGGCAACCTCAAAGACAACCTTGTTCAGGTCGGCAACCATCCCGTTCACTTTTTCGGTGATGACGGGGCGGAGAATAATATCATACGGGCTGAGTTCTGGCATGGCCTAATTCTCCTGCCCCCAGATGCTCTTAATGACATCCAGCGCTGCCAGCGGCACGACGACTTTGTCGTACTGAAGCAGATCGCGGATGTTGAGGAAATTCACCAGCAAAGCATGGGCATTTTGCAGGTTATTCACACTGCGCTGCACATTGGCTTGACCATTGGTGAACAACACCAGCGCGTTGTCGCTGCCCGTGAGGGTGGTGAGCGTCTGTTTCATGATTTTGGTTTTGGGCGTGTCAATTGTCAGCACATCGACAAAGACGAGCTGATTTTCACGCATGAGGGCGCTCAGAGCGCAGCGGATGGCCTTACGGCGCATCTTCTTGGGCATGGACTGGGTGTATTTGCGCGGGTGTGGCCCGTGTGCAATACCGCCGCCCACAAAAATCGGTGCGCCGCGTGACCCGTGACGGGCCTTGCCTGTCCCCTTTTGACGGTAGACTTTGGCGGTGGTGCGGTTGACTTCACCGCGACGCAGAGTGCTGTGTGTGCCTTGACGGGCATTTGCCATCTGGCGCACATATGCCTGGTGCATCAGTCCATTATTCATCTCAACGCCAAAAATGTATTCCGGCAGTTCAATCGTCTGGACCTGCTGGCCCTGAATATTCACAACGGTTGCTTGCATCGTTTTCTCTCCCGGCTGCCTTACTTCTGTGCTCTCACAGCGGAGCGGATAATCACGATGCCGCCGCGTGCGCCCGGAATCGAGCCGCGCACAGCCAACAGATTGTTTTCCGCGTCCACCTTCACCACTTCAAGGTTTTGAATGGTGACGCGCTCATCGCCGAAGTGTCCGGCCATTTTCTTGCCTTTAATCGTGCGTCCTGGCAGCGCGCACATGCCCACCGAACCAGGAGCGCGTTCACGATCAGACTGACCGTGTGTACGGCGCTGGCGATGGAAGCCATGACGCTTAATCGTGCCTGCCCAACCGCGTCCTTTGGTCGTGCCAATGACATCGACCTTCTCGCCCTGGGTAAACACATCCACTTTGAGTTCCGCGCCTTCGGCCAAATCTTGGGCGTCCCCGTCACGTAGACGGAATTCACGCAGGACGCGAAGAGCGGGCAGGCTTTTCTTCTGGAGATGACCGAGTTGACCCTTTGTCAAGCGCTTGGGTTCTGCGGCTCCAAAGCCTAATTGAACGGCGGTATAGCCGTCTTTGTCAGCAGTACGGATCTGTGTGATATAGCACGGACCCGCTTCAATAACTGTCACCGGAATAACGTTGCCTTTGGGATCAAAGATCTGCGTCATGCCGACTTTCTTACCGATAATGCCCTTCATACTGCCATCTCCAGAGGGGGGGATCGTCGCGCCAATCAACTCACGTCGTTCAGGCGCAGAGGGCGAAACCGAGTTCCCCTTCCAATGTTTTCGTTCTAATGTGTGTGCGAGGGATTTAGACCCAGGTGGCCTTAAATCTTGATTTCGATGTCCACGCCAGCGGGCAGATTGAGGCGGGTGAGCGTGTCAATTGCCTTGCTGTCGGGTTCCAGTACATCAATGAGGCGCTTGTGAGTGCGGATCTCAAAATGTTCCTGCGAGTCCTTATCGATGAAGGGCGAACGCATGACGGTGAAGCGTTCGATCTTGGTCGGAAGCGGTACCGGCCCGATGACTTTCGTGCCTGTGCGCTGCGCGGCTTCGATGATGCGGGCGGCGGATTGATCCAGCACGCGATGATCATAAGCACGCAGGCGGATACGCATTCTGTTCTTAGCTGCCATTAGTCCAACCTTCTTAGAGATAAAGATGCCGGGCCAAATCGCGCCCGGCATGTTGACTGGAAACAGAAGCGGCAGGATTAGTCCAGCACTTCAACGATGACGCCTGCGCCGACGGTCAAGCCGCCTTCGCGGATGGCGAATTTGGAGTTCTTCTCCAGCGCCACCGGGATGATGAGTTCCACATCCAGTGTCACGTTGTCGCCCGGAACAACCATTTCCACGTTCTCAGGCAGGGTGATCGTGCCCGTCACATCCATCGTGCGGATGTAGAACTGAGGACGATAGCCCGTGAGGAACGGCTTGTGACGGCCACCCTCTTCGCGCTTCAGCACGTACACTTCGCACTTGAATTTCTTGTGCGGCTTGATGCTCTTGGGCTTGGCAAGCACCATACCACGTTCCACTTCGTCACGCTGTGTACCGCGCAGCAGAATGCCTGCGTTGTCGCCAGCCTGGGCCTGATCCAGTTCCTTGTGGAACATTTCAATGCCCGTGACGATAGTGGTGATGATTTCTTCGCGCAGACCAATGATTTCGATGTTCTCACCCTTGTTCAGGATGCCACGTTCGACACGGCCTGTCACCACAGTCCCACGACCCTTGATGCTGAAAACATCTTCAACCGGCATCAGGAACGGCTTGTCGGTTTCACGAATCGGATCCGGGATCCAGGCGTCGACGGTATCCATCAACTGGAGGATCGGCGCATATTCCGGCGCGTTGATGTCTTTGCTGGCGCTTTCATAGGCTTTCAGGGCCGATCCCTTGATGACGGGGGTATCCGCGCTGAAGCTGTAGCTGCTCAGCAGTTCGCTCAGTTCCATCTCGACCAGTTCGATCAGTTCGGGGTCATCCATCTGATCGATCTTGTTCAAGAAGATCACCAGCGCAGGCACTTCGACCTGACGCGCCAGCAGCACGTGTTCGCGTGTCTGGGGCATCGGGCCATCGGGTGCGCTGACCACGAGGATCGCGCCGTCCATCTGCGCCGCACCCGTGATCATATTCTTGATATAATCGCGGTGGCCTGGGCAATCGACGTGTGCGTAGTGGCGCTTGTCGGTCTCGTATTCAACGTGACGGATGTTGATGGTGATACCGCGAGCACGCTCTTCCGGCGCGTTGTCGATATCTTCGTAGTTCATGATCTGGGCGTTCCCCTTGAGGCTGAGAACTTTGGTGATCGCCGCTGTGAGGGTGGTCTTGCCGTGATCGACATGACCAATCGTCCCGATGTTCACATGTGGCTTGCTGCGCTCAAACTTAGCCATTGCTTATCCCCTAAACTGAGACAATGAACGATCTGATACTGGGTGTTTCTCACCGAAGGAGGAGAATATCTCCTCCCCCAGTCTTAGGAACGACGCTGCTGTCCGGCGCTGATGACTTCTTCAGCCACCGCCTTCGGCGCAGTCGTGTACTTCTCAAATTCCATCGTGAAGTTGCCACGACCCTGGGTCATGTTACGCACATCCGTCGCATAGCCGAACATTTCAGCCAATGGCACGCTGGCACGAATGCTCGTGCTGCCCGTACCACGCGGTTCCATGCCTTCGACCAGACCACGACGTGAGGACAGATCGCCCACGATTGAACCAGTGTATTCATCCGGCGCAACGACTTCAACGCGCATCGACGGTTCGAGGATCACGGGAGCGCCATTCTGCACGCCCTCCTTGAAGCACATCGAGCCAGCGATTTTGAACGCCATTTCGTTCGAGTCGACATCGTGCATGGCACCATCAATCAGGCGTGCGCGGACGTTGACGACGGGATAACCTGCGATCACGCCGCCTTCCAGAGCCTCACGCATGCCTTTTTCAGCAGCGCGGGCGAATTCGTGGGTGATCGAACCACCACGAATATCATTGGTGTAAACCAATTCGCTGCCCTTTGCTGCGATGCGTTCTTCTTCCGTCATCGGCGAGAAGGTGACGACGACGCGAGCATACATACCCGAACCGCCCGACTGACGCTTGAGAACCGTGTCAGCCGTGTATTCGCGGGTGATGGTCTCACGGTAGGCCACACGCGGGCGACCCACGCGGGCTTCCACGCCGTACTCACGCATCAGGCGGTCAACCAGAACTTCGAGGTGGAGTTCGCCCATGCCCTTGATCTTTGTCTGACCAAGCTGTGAGTCAACTTCGACCTTGAAGGTGGGATCTTCTTCGGCCAGCTTACGCAGACCGATACCCATCTTGTCCTGATCGGCTTTGGTGTTCGGCTCAATCGCCACTTCAATCACCGGTTCCGGGAAAATAATGTTTTCCAGGATGATCGGATTGTTGGAGTCGCACAGGGTATCGCCCGTGAAGGTTTCCTTGAGGCCGATGATGGCTGCAATGTCGCCTGCACGCACTTCATCGATATCTTCACGATCCTTGGCAAACATACGCACGATACGGCCAATGCGCTCTGTCGTGTCCTTGACCGAATTGTAGACCGATGTCCCGGTCTTGAGCACGCCGCTGTAGACGCGCACGAAGGCCAGACGACCATACTTATCCGACAAAATCTTGAACACCAAGCCTGAGAAGGGTTCGCTGTCATCCGCATGGCGAACAATTTCCGCGTCTGTCTTGGGGTGAATGCCTGTGACAGGGGGAATGTCCAGCGGGGACGGCAGCAGATCAACCACTGCATCGAGCAGGAGCTGAACGCCCTTGTTCTTCAGCGCCGAACCGCACAGCACCGGATGCAGCTTGCCAGCGATTGTGCCGGAGCGCAGCGCCACCACGAGTTCGTCGTCGCTGATGGCTTCTTCCATCAGGTACTTTTCCGTCAGCGCTTCATCGGCTTCCACGATCTTTTCGATCATTTCCGTCCGCATGGTTTCGGCCGCTTCCCGATAATTTTCCGGGATGGCCTGTCGGCTGATGGCTGTTCCGAGATCGTCGCCGTAGGTGATCAGTTCCATCTTGAGCAGATCAATGATGCCCTTGAAATCCTCACCGTTGCCGTAAGGGGCATAGATGATGACCGGATTGGCATGGAGACGATCAATCATCATGGCGACAGTGCGCTCAAAATTTGCGCCTGTACGATCCATCTTGTTGACGAAGCAGATACGCGGCACGTTGTAATCATCGGCCTGACGCCAGACAGTCTCAGACTGCGGTTCAACGCCTGCCACGCTGTCAAACACGGTGATGCCGCCATCCAGAACACGCAAACTGCGCTGGACTTCCGCTGTGAAATCGACGTGGCCTGGGGTGTCAATCACGTTAATCTGATGATCGCGCCAGAACGACGTGACCGCCGCCGACGTGATCGTGATGCCGCGTTCCTGTTCCTGCACCATATAATCGGTGGTCGCAGCGCCATCATGCACTTCGCCGATGCGATGCACCATACCGGTATAGTACAGCACGCGCTCAGTGGTGGTGGTTTTGCCCGCATCGATATGGGCAATGATGCCAATATTGCGGACTTTGTTGAGATCGAGCTTGCCAGACTTCTTGCTCATGGGATATCCATACACCTGAATCCCCAGCGGGGATTCGTCTGTTTACTTGAAGTGTGCAAAAGCGAGATTCGCCTCTGCCATGCGATGCACTTCTTCTTTTCTCTTGATCGAAGCGCCCTGACCGCTTGCTGCATCCATCAATTCCCCGGCCAGTTTGCTGGAGAATGTCTTGCCGCTGCGTTTGCGGGCATTCTGGATGATCCAGCGCATTGCCAGTGTCACAGCACGCGACTGCTTCACTTCAATCGGAACCTGATAGGTCGAACCACCGACGCGGCGGGGCTTGACTTCCAGAGTCGGCGACACGTTCCGCAGCGCGGCTTCCAGGACTTCGATGGGGTCACGTTTCTGGCGTTCCTGGATCATATCCAGGGCGTCATACATCAGACCCAGGGCGGTGCTGCGCTTGCCACCGTACATCATACGATTCACGAGCATGGTGAGATGAACGTTATTGAATTTCACGTCTGGCACCACGACCCGCTTGGCAGGAGTTTTTCTACGCATGGGTTACTTCTTTCCTTTCACGGGAGCGGCAGTAGCGCCCTTCTTCCCGCGCTTCGTACCATATTTGCTGCGGGCCTGTTTACGGCCTTCCACGCCACCAGCATCTAATGTGCCGCGCACGATGTGATAGCGCACACCAGGCAGATCCTTCACACGGCCACCGCGCACGAGCACGACGCTGTGTTCCTGCAAACGATGTCCTTCGCCCCCGATGTAAGCCGTGACTTCGATCTGGTTAGAGAGACGAACACGAGCCACTTTCCGCAAGGCGGAATTTGGTTTCTTGGGGGTGGTGGTGTATACACGAGTGCAGACACCGCGCTTCTGTGGTGCGCCTTTAGGCTGGCGCGTGCGCGTTTGGGTGTAAGTGTTGGACGTAAATTGCAGCGCCGGCGCTTTTGTTTTGCGCTTCTTGCTCTGACGCCCCTTACGCACCAACTGGTTAATGGTTGGCATGAAATTCTCCGCGAACTAACGCTGAAATCACTAGGTTTTAGGCACGCAAACGGGCGAACTCTTCACAAGGCCGCCCGTATCGTTATCGCATTCACGAAGGCGGGACACACCGTTAACCGGGGACTATCGCCATCGACTCAATTCGGCCAGGCATTGCCTTCAAATGAGGTTGCGCGGGCCGGGGTTAGCGTCGTGTATATTAACAGCACTCTAGTCGCGTGTCAAGTGCTGTCCCCGCTCTAGCTTATGCAGGGTGACGAAATCGTGTGTGCAGTTTGCATGAGGATGTCGTCATTGAAGAAGAAATGTGGTGTACAAACTGTGAAGGAATATTTTGTACGGGCGATGGTTTTGACATCGCCCGCTTATGATAATACACTCGCGGACAAGAGTCCAGCGCCATATTTGTTAGATTTGCAGCCCGCACATACAAATCAATAGGGCGCGATACATCGCGCCCCTACGGGTTAAAACATGTGATTGTGTAGGGACACGGCACGTCGTGTCCGTTTTTGCAGCAACTTAAGCAAATCACCCGTCGTCCGCCTCGCTTTTGTCCTGTCGTCAGGGGTTGAAAACCCCTGCCTTGCCTGTTGCGGGACTGAAAGTCCCGCTCAAACCATCTTTTTG
>DAOTUR010000399.1:0-4979 GCA_034436915.1 Anaerolineae bacterium | reverse complement strand
GTGGACGACATCGCCCATCTCAACCGACTTGCCATCATAGCGCAGCAGGCCCTCCTCATAGCGAATATCGGCGGGCGGCACATCCATCATCTCCGCGACGGATTGTGTCATGGCATCGCGCAGGGCCGCCGCCGCCAGACGTGCCGCGTTCCCTGTCATGAAGGTCTGGCGTGAGGCGGTGGTTGGGCCGCCGTTGGGCGTCAGATCGGTATCGCACAGCAGCACACGCACCCGTTCATACGGCACATGCATTTCTTCGGCGGTACATTGGGCCACCACATGCGCGATGCCCTGGCCCATATCAGCGGCAGACGTGCGTACCTCAAACGTGCCATCTTCAAACGCTTCAACTTCGACCTCGGATTTATCGGGTGCGCCGCCGCCCAGACCCGTGTTTTTATAGGCGCAGGCGATACCCCAGGCATAAGCCTTATGCCCGTCGCGCCACATCCACTGAAAGCCTGAGCCGTTGTGATGGGCCTGCATATCGCTTTGCACATCGTCAATCGTCTCCAGTAGGCCGACGGATTCGCGCAAGACCTGGCCCGTCGCGGTGGTCACGCCCACCCTTTGCGCGTTGATGCGGCGCAGTTCCAGCGCATCCATGCCTAGTTGCTCCGCGATCATGTCCATATTCTGCTCGACTGCAAAGGCCGACTGGGTGACGCCAAAGCCACGAAATGCGCCAGACGGCACGTTATTGGTGTACATGGCATAGCAGTCGATTTTGGCATTCGGCACGCTGTACGGCCCGGTGGCGTGGGTGGTGGCGCGGGTCATGACCTTATCGCTGAGCGAGGCATAGGCCCCACCATCACCGTAGAGTTCGGCCTGCACTGCTGTGAGGCGGCCATCGCGTGTGGCCCCGGTTTTGATCTTGATGATGGTGGCGTGGCGCTTGGGATGGAAAATCAGCGATTCCTGGCGCGTATAGAGCATCTTCACAGGCTGATTGGTGACGCTTGCCAGCATCGACACATGAATTTGTCCGGCAATATCCTCTTTGCCGCCAAAGCCGCCGCCGATCAATGTGCCAATGACGCGCACCCGATCTTCCGTCAAATTCATCGCCAGCGCGATCTGATTGCGATCCTGATAGGGAATCTGTGATCCGACATAGACCGTCAATTTGTCATGTTCGCCGTAGCCCGCCGGGATGCCAATCGCGCATTCAGGTTCCAGGAAAGCATGTTCCGTCGTGGGCGTGCGATATTCATGCTCCACGATCACATCCGCGTCAGCAAAGCCCTTGTCAATATCGCCATGCCGCACTTTGATATGCTTGAGCAGGTTTCCGGTGGGATGATTGGGATGCAGCACAGGCGCTTCGGCGGAATGGGCAAACACGGGATCGCCCACGACGGTCAGCGGCTCATAATCGACTTCGATGAGGGCCAGCGCCTGCGCTGCAATCTCCTCCGTCTCAGCCGCGACGATTGCCACCGCATCGCCCACGTAGCGCACAATGTCATGGCACAGCACAGGCCAATCGCGGAAGACGAGGCCGTGCAGATTTTCGCCAGGAACATCGTGATGCGTCAGAACGGCCCGCACGCCGGGGAGCGCTTTGGCAACCTCGGTGCGAATAGCGAGAATTCTGGCGTGCGGATATGGTGAGCGCAGCGTGCGGGCAAACAGCATATTCGGGAAGACATAATCATCGGTGTATTTGGCTTCGCCCGTGACCTTCTGGCGCACATCCTGGGGCGGCACGGAACGGCTGATGACAGCCATCGGCTCGGACACCTTCGGATCATTCACGGTCAAAGGCTCCTCGCCGCGCTTGACCATTGCCGCCGAACGAATCGCCTGCATGATGCTGGTGTAGCCTGTGCAGCGGCAGAAGGTGTCTTTGAGCGCGTGCTTGATCTCGCCATCGCTTGGATCAGGCGTCTCATCGAGCAACGCCGCCGCATTCATAATCAGGCCGGGCGTGCAAAAGCCGCACTGTACCGCGCCATGATGGATGAATTCGGATTGCAGCGGATGCAGCGTCTCGCCCTGCGCCAGCCCCTCGATAGTTTTGATGCTGCGTCCCTGGGCTTTGAAGAGCGGATAGGTGCAGGAATCAATCGGCAGGCCATCCACCAACACGGTACAAATGCCGCATTCCGCCTCTTCGCAGCCGATCTTGGTTCCGGTCAGCTTCAAATCGAGGCGCAAAAACTGGGCCAGCGTGCGCGACTGCGGCACATCCAGCGCATACGAGGTGTCATTCACAGTGACTTCAATACGATTCATCACGTCCATAACGATATCCTTTTTATTTTTCGTGTTTGGATTTGGATTTGGATTTGGACATGGCGTGCCATGTCCCTACAGAATTTGGCTGGAAATCTATGATTAAGCGCCGATTTCAGGCACGATGCGGCCGGTACGAATGCGATCCACCGCCAGCAGCAGCGTGCGCCGCAGCAAAACGCCCGTCAATTCACGGCGATAATCGGCAGTGGCGCGGTAGGCGCTGGTGCGCGGGCTGAGGCTACCAAGAGCAATCTCAATCAAATGGCCGATGGTCTCGTCATTGGCAGGCGCACCGATCATGGCCTCCTCCACATCCGTCACACGCAGCGGGCGCGGCCCCATCGGAGCAATGCAGATGCGGGCGGCGGAATAGGTTTGCAGCATCTCATCCAATTGAATCCAGACCGCACAGCTCAGGACGGGTAGCGCCACGCCCTGCGGACGCATAATCCGCTTGAAGGCGGTTGCTTCACGCGCTTGCATCTTGGGAAAGTGGAAGCGCAGCAGCAGATCACGCGACGGATCGAGCAGCGATTTGCCTGGCCCCTGGTACATGTCCAGAATGGGCACGCGCTTCTCTTCGCCATGATGCACAATATCGACTTCGGCATCGAGCGTGACGAGCGAGGTTGTGCCATCGCCTGCGGGCAGGGCATGGGCCACGTTACCGCCCAGCGTGGCGACGTTCCGCACCTGCGGCCCGCCGACCACGCCGCAGCTCTCTACCAGCGCTGTCGCGTACTGGATGACGAGCGGCGATTTCACGATTTGCGTATGTGTCACACCTGCACCGATGCTGATGCTGTCGCCATGATCCTGAATTTGATTGAGATCCGGGATACGGGTGATATCAACGAGCGCTTCATGCGGCGGGTCTTGATTGGCCCGCATATCCACCAGCAAATCCGTCCCGCCCGCGATGATACGGGCTTGTCCGGCGTGGCGCTGCAAGAGATCAACAGCTTCGGCAATGGTGCTTGGGGTGTAATAGTGTGTCCAGAGGGGCATCGGTCTAAACCTCGTCAGATGGTCGAGACCACAGGCTCTTTTCGTCGGCGGATGGCCCAACGCCGCCCTGAATCAGGCGACCTATGGTGGGGTTTATTTTAAACTGCTCTTATTATAGGCTCACAAAGAGGGTTTTGCACGTTTAACGTGCCCAAGTTCAAGGGCAATCGCATTGTATGTATTCAGCTCTCCATGCGACAAAGGCCCTTGTAGGGCGCGATCTAAACCTTACCTGCGGTGGCCTACGGCTCGGTGGTTTCGCTCGCGCCCTGATGATTTGTAGGAGATTCAACATGGGCAGGATGTATCCTGCCCCTACAAACCCACGATTCTCACGGATAGGTGAATGATTACCGAGGAGGCGCAAAACAGGGCAAAAAAGCCCCTCACGCCCTTGTGGGAGAGGAGCCGGGGGTGTAGGGGTTATGACCAAACAATAAGTGCATAACACGCTCTAATCTCGATTTCGATAATTAAAACCATCTCTTCTTCCATCTTTGCCTTAATTAAAAGGTGTAGCTCGCAAAAGCTGAAACGCTACAGGTTTCTTGGTTTCAAGGAATTCTCCCTCCAAGATATCCGTTTTTGCTCTGTAAAGCGGCCAACGCTACCCTTTTAAGCTCTTTATCCTTTCCAAAGAGACCCTTAATAGAATATCCTTCGATATTCCAAGTGCCTTTGCGAAAGAATTTATTCAATCTCATGCGTTAGCCCTTGGGGGTTGGGGTGAGGGTAAAACGCTAAAAACCTATGCAAAACTCAGGTTATTTAGCCATGAGCGCGTAAGGTGTCTCTCAGGTAAAGCGTCTATAAAAGTATAAAGTTCCTCTCAAGGATCAAGAGATGACCGATATGGTGACGCTGACAGACCAGACCTGGGACACAGAGCTGATGCATAAGACCGCTCTCGTGCTCTTCTCCACAGGACGAGGTTTGCGCGGCGGCTTCGATGACGCCTTACAACGGGCAGCATCTGAACAGACCACTGTTCTCATCGCTCAACTTGATCCCACGAAGAATCGACGGATCGCTGACCAGTACGGTGTTGACAGCGATACTCCTGTCCTGATCGGTTGGTACGACGGTGCGGAAGTGCTGCGGCGTACCAAACCCTGGGGAACCGATGTGATGCTTGCGATTGAAATCTTGGAGAATATGATGAACGAAAACCCCGTATCACCCCTGTCTGAACAACCCGTTCCAGGCAAACCCTTTGTAGTCACTGATGCCTCGTTTCAGCAAGAGGTGATCGACTTCTCAAATGACACTCCCGTCCTGGTCGATTTCTGGGCGGCATGGTGTGGGCCGTGTCGTATGGTCGCGCCGATTATGGAAAAGCTGGCGGCGGATTTTGCGGGCCAGGTTCGCATCGCCAAAGTCGATACCGATGCCAATCCCGCCCTGTCGCAGGCCTTCCGCGTCATGAGCATCCCGACCATCATGGCTTTCAAGCAGGGCCAGTTGGTATTCAATCAGGCGGGCGCGTTCACGGAACCAGCCTTCCGCGATCTGGTTCAGCAGTTGATCGCGCTGACGATCCCGGACGAAACCCCGGAAAAGTAAGCCCATTCCAGCGATTGTGAATGGTTCTATACAACCGCGAAGGGCGTAAGCATCCCCATCCCTGAAGGGAGGGGCTTTTAGCCTCAGTGCTTACCAGACTCAGGTCGCAAGACCTACGTTAGAGGCGAATACATAGGCACTTCGGAATGCCTCACCAGTTCCGA
>DAOTUR010000398.1:0-5764 GCA_034436915.1 Anaerolineae bacterium | reverse complement strand
ATAATGGCATTCTTTGATCTCAATTTGAACTCGAAACCCGGAAAATGAATGCCGCACATCATGCCACATGGCCCACTAGGGATTACGAAGCCCCGTAAACGGGGATCATGGCGCGGGCGCGGGCGGGTTTGTAGCCCCATTCATTGGGCTTTGTCAGTGTAGGCGGACGGCTTTAGCCTCCGACAACGCGGCGAGCAATGTCCGATTGTCTTAAGTTGGTGCATATGGGACACGGCAGGCCGTGTCCCTACGGTCATATCCCTTATTTCTAGGGATCAGTGTGCTGAGGTACGAATAGGATTTGAGACGGTTAGATTTGTATCTTCTGCCTGAATTTACGACGCACTAAGGCAACATATACAAAAACAGGTGTACACTTGGCACAATGGATTTATTTCATCTGACATGTGTCAAACTTAGGAGGGCCTTTAATGACTGACGTAAATGATATCACCCTCGATGACTTTACTCTTGATTCGAATACCCCCGATATTATTAAAGTCTCCGCCCGTTCCCGTTCTACCGCCGTTGCCGGAGCCATCGCAGGCGTCATTCGCCAGTACAACCGGGCTGAGGTGCAGGCGATTGGAGCCGGCGCGGTCAATCAGGCCGTGAAAGCGCTGGCGATTGCGCGGGGCTATCTGGAACGCGATGAGATTGAAATCGTGTGTACACCGTATTTCACAGAGGTTGATATTGATGGCAGCGAACGGACAGCGGTGCGTTTTCTCGTCGAACCTCGCTATGCGCTGGCGCATTAAATCGGCAGGTGTATCCTGTCGTCCATGCGTTTGAGGTATGCTTGGCGTAGGGGCGCAGCGTACTGCGCCACATGTCGAAGACCCTCATCAAGGGCGCAGCCCGCTGCGCCCCTACGATTCGTAAAGATAG
Source organism: Anaerolineae bacterium (assembly GCA_034436915.1). GTDB lineage: Bacteria > Chloroflexota > Anaerolineae > Aggregatilineales > Phototrophicaceae > JALHOR01. The sequence goes on along the minus strand of DAOTUR010000398.1, from coordinate 4,873 downwards.
AAATCGTCATCCCCTTTAATGCCGCACGCGCACGCCGGACGGATTGGGATAATCCATCAGCATCACCTCAAGCGCGAGACGTACATTGGCATTGGTATAGAGTGTGTTCTCCAGAAAATAATGCGTCACGCTCAGGGCTTTCAGGGCGGCGTCCGGGCTGATATGCTGCACCAACTCCTCTAGAATCGGCATTCGATCCAGATTGCAGGGAATCACCGGGCCGCGATGCGCCAGCAGCGCCAGATCGCGCAGGTACGTCTGCCAGATTTCCAGAATCAGCCTCAGTTCAACCTTGTCGTAGCGGGCCAATTCTTCTGCCAATTGAAAGCGCTCCCCCAGGCGGCCTTTCAGCGTGCCTTCCAGCGCGCCTAAAATCTGGGTGCGATGTTCAAGAAGCTGCGGCTGATGCAGGGCATCAAGCGCCCATCCAATCCGTCCAGCGCTCAACTGGGCCAGCAGCGTCGCCTGCTGCTCATCCGCCCCCGAATCAATCAACGCCCGCTTGACGGTGTTGAGCGGCAGCGGGCGCAGCGGCAGACTCTGGCAGCGGCTGTTAATCGTGCTGAGAACAGCTTTTGGCGAACTGGCGAGCAGCAGCAGCACCACATGCGGCGGCGGCTCTTCCAGCGTCTTAAGCAGCGCATCCTGGGCGCGATCCTGGGCGTTGTCAAAGTGTTCCAGGATGGCGACGCGATAAGGCGAATTGTAAGGCTTGAGCGCAATGCTCCGCATGAGTTCGCGCACGGAGTCAATTTTAATTGCACCGGTTTTTTCGTCCGGGCGGGCAGTCAGCAGATCGGGGTGATTGCCACCCAGCAGCAGGCGGCAGGAGGAGCACACGCCGCAGGGCCGCGCTTCAATATCATCATGTTCGCATTGCAAGGCTGCTGCAAAGCGATGCGCCAGCGTTGTCTTACCGATCTGAGGCACGCCGCTGATGAGATAAGCATGGCGATGCCGCTGGTTCACGAGCCGCTTACGCAGGAACTCCACCATCGTCTCATGGCCGTAGAGTGTAGGATAGGACACGTATCGTTTCCTTCAACAATTTGCAGATGGCCGTGTTAGAACAGATGTTTGTATTTTAATCGATCTGGCGGCGGTGTGGTAGACAGAATATCGTTTGAATCCGCCCCGAAAAGCCCTCTCTTTGCAGCACAGCGGAATGCGCCTACAATAGCGGCTAAACGTTCGTTTTCAGCAGCGGAGTTGGCCTGATCGTGGATGATACCTGTCTGCAATCGCTCTTCATTAGGGTGAGTGATGTCAAACAAGCCACCGCTCAACTGGCGGCGCATCTCGTCTTCCAGAACCACAGCGCCAATCTGGTTGTGCAAACGTGGATGGGGGCGACCCTGCATGTCTACGCTGTCGATAAGACCCCCAAAATCCGTGATCTACGGGCGATCTTAAAAGACAACAGCCGCAGCGGGATCGGGACGCTGTTCATCGTCCAGGACGCCCTGCTGCCTGCGCCCAGCAAAGATATTGAACTCACCGATTGGCAGGACGCGCTGCGCTCCCTGAGCGATGGCTGGATTTACAGCGCCACCGATCAGGGCCAGATTCAGCAGGTGCATTTTACCGCACTCCCCCTCGCCAATCATTTTCAATGCTGGCACATGACAGAGTTCAAGATTGAACATGTCTCGGTACGCCAGCGCGAGATCACTACTGGCATGAAGGGTGAATGGTTTCTGGGCGATATCGCCTCGCCCGCCTTCAAGCGGCGCATCAATTATGAGCGCGTCAACCAGCGCTTCCACTACGAGACGCGCAGTACGCCCAAAGCCACCAACAGCGTGCCGCAGGACGAGATGAGCGCCCATTACAAGCTGCTCGGCCTGGACCGCAGCGCCAGCGAACGCGAGGTGAAGGCGGCGTTTCGTCGTCTGGCGATGAACGTGCATCCCGACGTGAGTTCCCTGCCACGCTCCGAGGCCGAACATCGCATTAAAGAGCTGATTCGCGCCTATGAAGCCATCAAAGATCAGCATGGATGGGTCTAAACAACCCCTCTACCGCGCAGTGGGAGAGGGGCAGGGGTGAGGGTTATCGCTCATGCCTCCGTTTGATCGACCTCCGGGACGGCGCTGACGGCATCCGTGATCAGATGATCGTGTTTGCGCTCTTTGAGGGCCACATCGCTCACCATCTCAGGGTGCTTGCCGTTGCGCCCATAACGCAGCGTGTAATCGCGGATCTTCTCGAAATCGGCATAAAGATCGCCCGATGGGTAGATGACCAGATCGGCCCCGCCGCGCTTGCGTTTATAATCGATATAGCCACACACAATCGGCACATTGGCCTTGAGCGCAATATAGTAAAAGCCTGATTTCCAGAAGCGCGTTTTTTTGCGCGTCCCTTCCACTGTAATCGCCAGCACCATACGCTTGTGTTTTTTCAGCAGATCCGCCATCCAATCCACCGCGTTGAGCGCCTGCTCACGATTGATCGGAATCGCGCCGAGCGCCCACAGGATCGCGCCGAGCGGAAACCAGAACAGCGTATGTTTGGTGGTCGTGCGCGGACGGCGGCGAATTTCGAGCGCCATCATCATCATATGGTAGTAATCCCAGTATGAGGTATGCGGCACAGTGATGAGCACAAATTTATCCAGATCGGGCGGGCGTTTCTCAAGCCGCCAGCCCTGAGCATACCAGATCGCCAGCAGCGGCACGCGCACAATCTCCAGTAGAACACGCACGATGACATTCATTCCCAATCCCTCTCGTCTCCAACCCTGTTTTACAGCGAGTTTATCATGCCGCATCGGATATGGGATGAGCAGGATTGAACGCCATCTGTCACGAATCTGCTGTGCTATAATTGCCTCGATTCCCTCTGTAATGATCTCAGCAAAGGATAACGCCTCGCATTATGCGTTTGTATCTCATTCGTCACGCCCAATCGGGCAACAATGTCCTCCTCAATGAAATTGGACGCACACACGATCCCCTCCTGACATCGCTAGGAGAGACGCAAGCGCAAAAACTCAGCCAGTATCTGGTCGGGCAACCGGAGATGCCAACCGGGGCCTTTGGCGAGGAACGCAATCCGGATGATGTCCCGTACCGCTTTACGCATCTGTATTGCAGCGCCATGCAGCGGGCGCTCCAGACCGCCAATGAAATCGGTCAGACCATGAAGATCAAGCCGCGTATCTGGCGCGAGACTCATGAGGTGGGCGGGATTTATCTGGATGAGCCGGAAGGCAAAAGCCAGGGGCTGCCCGGCCTCACGCGCACCGAACTGCTCAATCTCTATCCCGATGTGGACGTGAGCGAGGAGGTCACGGACAACGGCTGGTGGCCTGTCGATGTAGGACGCGAATCGTGGGAGATGGCCGCAGAGCGCACACGCATCGTGGCCGAGGCGCTCAAAAAACGCGCTGGCGAATCGCCCGATGATCGTATCGCCCTCGTGACACATGGCGCTTTCATGAGCACCGTGCTGCAATGGCTGCTGAATGGCAAAAATGTTCCCAGCCTGTTTTATGCCCATTACAATACAGCCATCTCGCGGGTCGATTTTAATGATCCCATCGGCGGGCCGGACGCCATCCGCCTGCACTATCTCAATCGGATGGATCATCTCGCGCCCCAGGAACGGACGTATTAAAAGGCAAAATGTGCGTTTTTGGGCGGCCGAGGCAGGCCTCGTCCCTACGAGAGAAATGTTTTTGTAGGGACGCGGCCTGCCGTGTCCGAACGTGTGGCCGAGGCAGGCCTCGTCCCTACGAGAGAAATGTTTTTGTAGGGACATGGCCTACCGTGTCCAAAAACGCACATTTTGCTTCATTACAAGACCGAAAGGCATCTCACATGGCCGAATCATCGCCCTCCCGTCCCCGTCTGGCACAGATGGCCCGCCCGCAAACGCCGCCGCCCTGGTCACTGGTCGATCTGTTCTCCACGATCCTCGCGCTGGCCGTTGTCATGCTGGTGTTGGGGCCAGCTGTGACGGGCATTCTGTTTAACAATTTTTCCAACCCAACACCGCTCATGCTGCTGTTTAGCTGGCTGCTCGGCCTGCTGATCATCACAGGCTTCGTGTGGATCACACGCCGTAACCAGGGAGCGGCGCTGCGCCTGAGCGGGGAATCGCGCTGGCCGCTGCCCTATGCGCTGCTAGTGGGCGTCGGCGCGGCCCTCACGATTGATCTGGTGGCAGGCCTGATTGCAGGCTTTCAGCCGACAGCGGCACTCACAGGCATTGGTCAGGGCAGCGCAGGCGAATGGTTGCTCGGCGGTCTGTTCGTGGCGCTGATGCAACCCATTGCCGAAGGCTTGATCTTTCAGGGCGTGGTGCTGCCGCGCCTGCGCGCCTCGTTTGGCGGATGGGTGGGTTTCGGGGCGGCGGCTGTCCTGTATACCGTGTATTTTGCGGTTGTCTACGGCGTCCGACTCAGCGGCCCATCCCTGCTCTGGTATGGCATGATTGTGCCGCTGTTCGCTGCGCTGGTGCTGAATACAGTACGGATTTACACCGAATCGACACGCGCCGCGATCCTGGCCGCAATCGGCATGGGGTTAACCTTTTTGCTGGCGGCGATTGCGCTGGCAGGCTGAGACAGCGCTTTTGTCTGCCTATACATTGTAATATTTACCGCTGAAACATAGGGTAAGACAGGGACACGCGAGGCTGTCTGAGGTCTATAAATTCGGGGCAAGTATTAATCGAATTTGGGAGAATTTATCCTAAAACACGGCGGCCTTAAGGGTCTGTTCCAGCGACAGAACAGGGCTTAAACGGTAAGCATCCCCATCCCTAAAGGGAGGGGCTTTTAGCCCCAATGCTTACCAGACTTGGCCTGAAAAGGCTCCGTTAGAGACGAATACATAGGCACTTCGGAATGCCTCACCAGTTCCGA
>DAOTUR010000397.1:0-2915 GCA_034436915.1 Anaerolineae bacterium | reverse complement strand
ATGGTCAGCGTCAGCGTGTCTTCTGCCGCGACTGCCTCGGCAGAGCGCAAACTGTGATCGAACAGCGACATCTCGCCAAAGGCCGACGCCGGGCCATAGGTCGCCAGCCGCATAAACGTCGTGTCCTCGCCGCGCAAACCGACCTCTACACGCCCACTCACGACGACAAACAGAATGCCCCCGGCGTCATTCTGGCGAAACAGGATCGTCTCGCGCTTGAAGACCTGCTCATCGCAGATAGTAGCGAGGGCACGCAGTTGTTCGATGGTGAAATTCTGGAAGAGAGACACGCGCTTGAGGTAAATCATGCGTTCAATTGTGGCAAGCATGGTTGATTCTGACTCCCGTGACAGACTGTCACGAATATCCTGATCTCGGATCATACGCGCCGCCGCCAGCGCCGCCACGCGAATCTCAGGCTCCGCCGAGGCGAGAGCGCCGCGCAGCAGCACACTGATGATGGCGGGATCGACAGCTTTCTGACAGGCATTCAGCGGGGTGATCTGGGCGACATTCTCATCGAGCAGCATCTGACGCACCTGGGCATAATGCGCTCCCAATTCCCCTAGAGCAAAGACGGTGAACGCCTGCAACCAAGAGTCACCGTGTGTCGCCAGTTCCTGAATCACCTTCTGTAAGGGCAGCATGACAATAGCCTGAGATGCTGTACCGTTCATATCATAGAGGGGGGCCAATTGTCTGGCAATGCGTGCGCCTGCAAACGCCTCCAGCGCTGCCAGAGCCTGGCCGTAAACCGTCGTGTCGCTGCTCTGTAAACCTGCCAGCACGTCAAACGCCTGATGTCCATGCAGGATCGACAGCAGATAAAAGACATCTTCCAACAGCAGGCGGCTCTGCTCTTCGAAATACCCCGCCAGCAGAATAAAGGCCGAATAGCCCAGGCACTGAGTCAAAGCCAGCATCCGCGCATGATGCGCCTGAGCCGCTGTAATGGTCGTCTGTATGGCCTGGAGCAGCACCTCGTTGTACTGCTGGCGATGACGCAGACCCAGGACAGCCGCGGAGAAGCGGGCGACTCGTGGCGGCCCCTGCTCGACAGCGTGCAGCAAAAGCGGCTCAATCGAGACGTCAGAGTGGCGCAGCGCCTGGATTGCCGTGCTGCGAATCGTCAGGCTACGATCTCCCAGGGCTTGAATCAGGACACGCGCTGACAGGTCATTATTGAGGCGGCTCAACAGCAGCAGTTCCGCCTCGCGGATTTGTTCACTCTCATCATTCAGCAGCAGCGGCTCATACTTTTGCAGCTTTTCGACAGCCTCAGCAGGGATACCATCCCGCCACAGGCGGTTGAGGCCGTGCAGAGTTGCCAGACGTACTGCATCATCGCTGTCCCAGAGAGTATCGAGCAGCAGCGGCAGATACGTCATATTATCAACGGCGAGAAGGGCTTGCACCGCCTCCAAACGATGATCGGGAAATCCATTGTCGTACAGCATGGCGGTCAGCACGCGCCGCGCACGATCCTTCTGCTGGGCATCGCCATAGCGCAGGATTACGCGCACCATCTGCGAACGGATAGAGGCATCAGGATCATGCAAATAATCCTGGGCCAGACGTACTGCCCCAGGCGGATCACCCGCCGCTGTCCGCAGGATGCCGATGAGCGCCGTGCGACGAAGCTCGACATCGGCATCATCAATATAGCCGACAAAGAAGGCCCGTGCCGCTGTCGTCAGTGCCTCGGATTGGATGACCGCCTGCATCACCTTCAAGCGCACATCCGGCGTCAGCGATTGGCTGTAGTCCAGCAGCAGCGGTACAGCATCCGGGCCGCCTGTCTGGGCCAGAATATCGATCAAAAACTGCTGTGTGATCGGATCAGTCGTGTCTTGCAGCCGCTGATGCAGCATTTGCAGCATGTGTTGATCGACGCGCCCGGTGTCCGTCGTTTCAACCAGCAGCGCCGAATAATCTTCCCGATCCATCAATTGCAGCATGGCATCGGTATAGCGGCGGCGCACAATGAAACAGCTCAGGAGATAGCATCCGGCCAGCACAAAGGTCATGAGGACGAGGATATCGTTGCTGCTGACCTGCGCCGCGATGCCGCCGCACAGCAGGCCAAGGGGAGTCAAGACCCCGCCGATCAGCGCCCGCACCCGACCCTTGAGCGGCACAGGAACCGCGTGATACAGCAGATTGTTGACGGGAGAGCGATAGATGCGACGGAACAGAGTGCGGTACAAATGCAGCAGGGCCGCCACCAGCAGCAGAATGTAAGGCGCGGCCTGACCTGCCATGATCGGCAGCAGCAGGCCCGCCAGAATCACACCCACGATGGCATACACGAGATTCAGGCCGCCCACACCATAGCGATGCAGCACATAGGGCAGGACAAACATCTGCATCGGAATGAGAGCCAGCGCCCCCAGCACATCCACCCAGGCAAACAACTGTCCCAGGCCGCGTTCCAGAAATGGAGCGTTGGGCAGCGCACGATAGTATTGGACGGCCACATGCGAACTGTTGATATACAGGATGCCGATCAGACCCATCATGATGAAGATCGACATTGCCACCCAGCGTATATACGGCGACTGTACGATATAGCGTACCCCATCGCGCACGCCGACTCGGAGGCGTTCATCATCCAGGGCTTGCGATGAGAGGCTGGTATTGGGCAGCCAGCGCGTCAGCATAAATAAGAGCAGGGCCACAGTGACCAGAACGCCCGCCCACAGCACCGCGATCTGTTCGGCACGGGCGTTCAGGATATCGATGAAGATGAGATAAGTGATCCCACCGATGAAAGTTGACAGCAGATGCGTCAGGCTGATCAAGGGCAGGATACGGCGTGCCGAGCGAAGGTCATAGCCTGTGAGCAGGAAGATGCGCCATTGATTGACCCAACCCAGGGCGATTGTCTCAGACAGGATGAACAGGCCCATCACAGC
>DAOTUR010000396.1:0-2343 GCA_034436915.1 Anaerolineae bacterium | reverse complement strand
CCACCGCCAGCGCCGCCGATTTCACCATCGAAGACAAACATTATGCCATCTCGCACAAGAGCGCCGAGGGCCACCCTATCCACCTCGTCAGTTTTCAGGTCGATCTGGACAAACGCCCTGTCGGTTCGGCCAGCGCCAGCCCACACAGCCTCATGCAGGTGCTGCTCAATCGCAGTGAGCCGCTGCTGTGGGGCCTCGTCTCCAACGGCGACAAGCTGCGAATTTTGCGCGATAATGCCAGCCTTACCCGTCAGGCATATGTCGAATTTGATCTGCAAGGCATGATGGACGGGGAAATTTACTCGGATTTTGTGCTGGTATGGCTGCTGTGCCATCAGAGCCGCCTCGAAAATGGCCGCGAAAGCTGGCTTGAAAAATGGGCGCAGACCGCTCAGCAACAAGGGACTCGTGCGCTTGAACAACTGCGGGTAAGCGTAGAAAATGCCATTCAGACACTTGGCGAAGGCTTTCTGGACCATCGTGCTAATACCGACCTGCGTGACAGACTGCAAGACGGTACACTTTCCTCTCTCGATTACTATCGCCAACTTCTGCGTCTTGTCTACCGCCTGCTGGTGATGTTTACGGCGGAAGACCGCGAACTGCTCTATGATCCATCTACATCTGACTCTGCCCGCGCTCGTTATACCCAGCATTACTCCACCCGCAGGCTGAGACGAATCGCGGAGAAGCTGAAAGGCACACGTCACGCCGATCTCTATGAATCGCTGCGGCTTGTCATGCGTCTGCTCGGTGGTGAACAGGAGGGAGCGGCTCTACTCGGCCTGCCTGTGCTTAATTCATTTCTATTCCGTGATGACACGCTGCCCGATCTGATCCACAGCCAGATTGCTAACATCCATCTGCTCAAAGCGGTTCACCATCTTGCCCTTGTTCCAGATAGCAAGACCAAAGCATGGCGGTCGGTCGATTATCGTAATCTCGGCCCGGAAGAACTCGGCAGCGTGTATGAAAGCCTGCTCGAACTCCATCCGGAGATCAATATTGCCGCACGCACCTTTGCGCTGGAAACTGCAGGCGGCAATGAGCGTAAGACGACAGGCAGCTATTACACACCGACCTCGCTCATCAATGCCCTACTGGACAGCGCGCTTAACCCCGTGATTGCTGAGGCACGCAAACAGCGTGATCCTGAATCGGCACTACTCGCTCTCAAAGTCTGCGATCCGGCCTGCGGCAGCGGCCATTTTCTCATCGCTGCCGCTCACCGCGTCGCTCGTGAACTCGCCCGCGTACGCTCCGGTGAAGACTCCCCTTCGCCCCATGATCACCGCTCTGCCCTGCGTGATGTGATCGGGCGCTGTATTTACGGCGTTGATATCAACCCAATGGCCGTTGAACTGTGCAAGGTCAATCTGTGGATGGAAGCGATGGAGGAGGGAAAACCGCTGTCGTTCCTCGAAGGTAAAATTCAGGTTGGCAACAGCCTGCTCGGTACAACGCCCCGCCTCATGCGCGAGGGCATCCCCGATGATGCCTTTAATCCCATCGAGGGCGATGACAAGAAAATAGCCACCGAGCTGAAGAAGAAGAACCGCGACGCTCGCAAAGAACGGAATCGTGGCCAACTCATGCTTGGCGAGAGCTTTATGCAAGCGGCTGATTATGCCGCGCTTGCACGTGCCGCCTCTCAGCTTAACACTATGGAAGATGAGACTCCTGATGACGTGAAACGCAAAGAAGATGCTTACATGGCACTCATGGGTCATCAGGAGACACTTAAAGCGCGTGCGCTGGCTGATGCATGGTGTGCGGCCTTCGTCTGGGAGAAGGGTGTCTCCAGCAAAGAGAGTGCGCCTATGACTGACTATCATTATCGTCGTCTTGAGGATGCATTACGCGAGAATCGCTCACTTCCACCAGATCTGGTTGTAACCCTAAGCACTATCCAGCGCCTGCGCGATCAGTATGCCTTCTTCCACTGGCATGTGGCCTTCCCTGATGTGTTTGAAGTGCCTGACGACCCCGCCGACGCCGAGAATGAGCAGACCGGCTGGACCGGCGGCTTTGACTGTGTGTTGGGCAATCCGCCCTGGGAGCATACCGAGATTAAAGAGCAGGAATGGTTTGCACAGCGCAATCCTGAGATTGCAAAGGCCGCAGGCGCAAATCGCAAACGGCTCATCGATGATCTTTTGCAGAGTGATCCTTATCTCTTAAAAGCGTTTCGTGAAGCCCAACGCGCATCATCTGGTTTTAGTCATTTCGTAACTACTCAGGCTGGTTTTTAGGCATCACTTCATCCTTTGTTAACTCTTGTGCTTGATTATCTGGTCAATAATTTAGGTCAATGGAAAACATGGAGAGATATTTATTATTTAA
>DAOTUR010000395.1:0-1980 GCA_034436915.1 Anaerolineae bacterium | reverse complement strand
CTAGTACAGCTTTGCGGAAGTCGATAAGCAATTCAAATAGCGAACTTTAGCTAAAAGAAACTGAACGAAATGCTTGTGAACTTCCGCCAACGTGTACTAGGGTGAAGCCCGTAACTATGCCATGATTGAGATGATGGTTGGCACAGGTGTCCGTGTCAGTGAATTACTGAATCTGACACGCGCCGATATTGAGCTGCGCGAACGCTCCGGCAAGGTCATTGTCCGATACGGAAAGGGGTCTCAGTATCGGGAAATCCCGTTAACCCTCGACTGTCGCCAAGCACTACAAACGTACTTGGACACCCATCATCCTGATTTTGCCAACCCAAACACGCCGCTCTGGATCGGTAAGAAAGGCCCCTTGAGCCATCGCAGTTCAGTGATGCGATTGCTCCAGAAATATGGGGCGGCGGTTGGGATTGAAGAGTTACATCCCCATGTGCTGCGTCACACCTTTGCTAGTCGCTACCTACGAGCGAATCCGGATGATATGCGCGGATTGGCCCGCTTGCTTGGTCATGCCAATCTCAACACAGTCATGATTTATACGGAACCTGATCTGGATGATTTAACGCAACGCATGGAACGAATGGAGTTGATCGAGGGAGAGAGACTGTGAAACAGGCGTGGACACCGGAAGAACTCGCCGAGCATTTTAGTCTGAGCGCTGATGAACGGCGTTGGCTGAGTGGGAGCGAAGACCATACCAGCCTGGCTTTTGCGGTTCAACTCAAGTGTTTTCAATATCGCGGGGCCTTTATCAAAAGACCCCAGGATATTCCAGCCATTATCATCGAGGAGTTAGCCCGCCAGCTCGGTCTTGCCCCTGAACTCTGGTTGGAATACGACTGGCAGGGGCGAATCGCTGAACGTCATCGGGCCTTGATTCGAGACCGGTTAGGCTTTCGTCCGACGAATTTAAGCAATACCGAAACCCTTGTGACCTGGTTAGCGGCCCAACTCAATGTCCACCAGCAAGATGAGTTTACCCAAGTCGAGCAACAGGCCCTTGTCTGGTTTCGGCAGCATCAACTCGAACCCCCAAATCCTCAGCGGTTAGAGCGTCTGATTCATCAGGTTCTGCACAGCTTTGAAAGTCAGGTGGCTCAAGCCCTGAATGCGAAACTCAGTCCATTAAGCCAGCAGAAATTGGATGAACTTTTGCTGACTGCGGTCGAAGATGACGCTGAGAGTATGCAACCATCGTTGTTTTCGATCCTCAAGACTTGAGCCTCAAGGAACTCTTGTCAGAGATTGAGAAACTCAAGCAGTTGCGTTCGCTTCATTTGCCCGCCGATCTATTCCTCGGGATATCGCCCCATCTCATCAAACGCTATCGACGGCGTGCTGCCGCAGAACCCCCTCGCGAGTTGCGCCAACACCCTGAAAGTGTTCGCTATACCCTTGTGGCAGCTTTTGTCTGGCAGCGTCAACATGAGGTGACGGACAACCTGGTTGAGATGTTCACACAAGTGGTTCATAAAACACGCACCCATGCCGAACGGCGCGTTGATGCGGCCTACCTGGCTGACATTAAACAGGTGCATGGCAAAACAGACATTCTGGCGCGTCTGGCCGAGGCGGCCCTAAACAATCCCGATGGCACCGTGCGGGATGTGATTTTCCCGGTGGTGAGTGAGCAAACGCTGCGGGATGTGCTGGTTGAGTATCGCGCCAGTGGGACGTATCAGCGACAAGTCTATACCAAAATGCGCACATCTTATGGTATGCATTATCGTCGTCTTCTCGCCCCGCTTCTGGAAACGCTGGTGTTTCGCTCTAATAACCCCGCCTATCATCCCATCCTGGATGCGCTTGATTTGCTCAAACGCTATCTCAATCACAAGCGTCATGACTATCTCGCCTCCGAAACCGTGCCCCTGCGCGGTGTTGTGCCCCCCGCCTGGCTTGAGAGTGTGGTTGAACATCTTCCCCAGCGCCGCCGGATCAATCGTGTCAATTATGAAATCTGCGTGTTAC
>DAOTUR010000394.1:0-1674 GCA_034436915.1 Anaerolineae bacterium | reverse complement strand
AACGCCGGAGGCTTGGCTTACGCCAAGACTTCCACCGACTGAGACAGTATGAGATGATGCCCCATCTCATAGACGAGTCTATCAGAAAAAGTGGTTTGTGCTCCTACGCCTTATATCCCATGCCTGAAGGCAGGGGCTTTACGGCGCTTTTTCGGTAATCATTTCTGATATGCGCTGCGGGTGTGAGATTGCCGTGAGATGAGATTGGCATGGGGGCAGCATGACAATAATGGCAGATACCGCACGACGGTTTGTAGGGACATGGCACGCCATGTCCGAACCGATAGACATGGCGTGCCATGTCCCTACAAACATCTCTCTACTGCCGCTCAATCGTGGGCAGCATCTCCGGCGCAGTCACCAGCATCGCGCTCACCCAGGCCACCAGATCAGTCACGAGCGCCGAATCACTCTGCAAGGCCGAATCGCTCAAAGTAGGGCGGGCGATACGATGGACGGTGGCCTGCGGCGCGGCACTCACCAGCGCAATCGCGGCGGTGGTGCTGGCACTATTATCATCGCCTGTCGCCAGAAACAGCAGGCGCGGCTGATAGGCGCTCAGGGCCGTCAGCAGCGTGTCGCGGTCTTGCGGGCCGATGAGCGCCGCAAACAGACAGAAACCCTCATGAGCACATTGGGTAAACATCACATCTGTGATGGATCCTTGCACAATCATGCCAATGTGCGATGGATCAACCGTTGGCAGTTCGCTGATGGACGTGAGCAGCGAACGCAAATCGGTAGCGGCGGGCGTCACGCGCAATGGCACGACCAGAACCGTGAGGCCGGCTGTCCGCATCTGTTGTGGCACATCCCCCCACACTGCCTTCTCTGGCCCGATCAGCATCAGGGCTGGCCCGCGCACCAGCGCATCTGCCGCCGTGTAGAGATCACCTGAGACCGTCGTCCCATCCTCCAGGAAGATATCAATCCTGGCCGCCGCAGCGCCCACCGCCGTTGCACGGATGATGGGTGGCAGACTGCCCCGACTTGGAATGGGCGCGGTGGTGGCGTTGTTCTGGCCGTCCCCGCCAAATGCGACAGATGTGCCATAGAGCTGTTCCGAGGTCAGGATATGCGTGGTTGGGCTGGCCTCCAGCGTGGGGCCGCTCATGATTTGCGTGGGCGTAGGCGGCGTTACCGTATCGCACGCGGTCAGCAGCGCCAGAAGAAACACAAGGCCGATGAGGATGACGCGAGTTTTTTTGAAGGAGCGAACAGGGCTGTTAAAACCGTCTGTCCCGAAAAGAGTCATGGATCGCATAGGGATTCCTTTGTATTTTGCATCAGCCTAAGCGTTAAGACACCTCAGCGTCAAGCCGTGTTATGCTGAGGTCATATCATTTCGGTTGTAATTCAGGGGGGAGACGTTTATGGAAACAGTACGTCTGCACGCCATTATCTCAGGACGAGTGCAGGGGGTCAATTTTCGCTATTACACAGTTCAGGAAGCCCAACGTCTGAATACCGTCGGTTGGGTGTGCAACAGCAGCGATGGCACAGTTGAGGTGATGGCAGAAGGCCCGCGTGAGCAGCTTGAAATGCTGCTCACATTTTTACCAGAAAAGCGCCGTAAAGCCCCTGCCTTCAGGCAGGGGGATATAAGGCGTAAAACTTGCCAAACGATCTCGTGATGGCTACACTTTGACACAATTCGATCAGACAATGCGCTTC
>DAOTUR010000393.1:0-25924 GCA_034436915.1 Anaerolineae bacterium | reverse complement strand
CAGGAAGGCGGCAGTAGCCAGCGCCCCAGGATTTTTGAGACCAATGCGATTTTGCAACGACATGGCAGGCACATCGCGCCACAAGACCTCGCCGGGATTGCCCAGGCGCGGAAAGCGTGTGAACGACCCAAACTCGACAGGCCCCACCAGCGCGGGCAGTGAGCGCCAACCGGGAATAATATTCACATTGTCCCGCACAGCAGCCATGCCCGCATTTTCATCGGCAAAGCCCAGCCCCTTGACCAGCCCCGCCGCCACGATGAAGGGGTAATCCAGCGTCACACCGCCAATGCTCACCTCACGCTTGCTGTAGGCCGTCTGATTCACCCACTCCGCCAGTCGCAGCAGCGCCGTATTGTCATCCGCCCGCGTCAGCAGCGTGAGCAGCATCTCATGGGCCTGCTGTGCCGAGGCGCGGAACAAAAATCGGCTTTTAGCCTGCTGATACAGATAATGATTGCCGAGCAAAAACGCCTGTTGAAACAGGTTCATGCTCCGGCTCCAAACACATCGATACCGAAGCCCATCTCAACACAGACCTGCTCCCCATCGTACACCTTCACGCCGCGAATCCACGTCTCAACAACGCGCCCGCGCAGCCTCATGCCCTCAAACGGCGACCAACCGCAGGCGCTGTGCAAACTCTCTCGCGTCAACACCTCTGCCGCATCCAGATCGACCAGCGTATATGTCTCTGGCGGGCAGGGAACACCCCAGATGCGGCGCGGGGCCTCTGCCAGCAGCGTTGTGACCTGTTCCAGCGTGATGCGCCCCTCATCTGCCGCCAGCAGCATCAGTGGCAGCGTCGTCTCCAACCCCGGTACACCAAACGGCGGTTTGCTCGACTCTTTCTCCGCGATGGTATGCGGCGCATGATCCGACTCGACCACATCCACCAGCCCGTCCTTGAGCGCCTGCCACAGCGCCTCCTGGTCGGCCTTCGTCTTCAACCCCGGCTTCATGATGCCGTAACCGCCCAGACGCGCCTCATCCTCTACTGTCAGATACAGGTGATGCGGACACACCCCAATCGTAATCGGCAGCCCCTCCGCCTTTGCCGCACGCAAATACCCGATCTCCTGCGCGGTGCTGATATGCAAAAAATGCGTCGGCCTCCTGAACTGCCGCACCAGCGCCAGAATATCCAGCACCGTATCATCTTCGGCATGGACAGCAATCAGGCGCGATGCAGGCCACGCTGCATAATGCTTTTCACGCTCAGCCTGATCCGCGATCAGCAAATCGCCCGTTGTGGAGTTGTTGAAGATTTTCAGACCACACGTTTGCGCGGCCACGTCTGCATAAAAGCGCGTGTTATCCGTCTGCGACGCCCCGAAGTAAATCCCCCAATCGCACACGGCGCTGCATGAGAGCGCCTGCTGCTTGATCACGAGCGCTTCAGGCGTGGTCGTGCTCGGCGGCGTGTTGGGCATATCGAAGACCGCCGTATAGCCGCCTGCCACCGCTGCTGCCGTCTCGCTGGCAAACGTGGCCTTGTGCGCCCAATCGAGATCGCGCAGGTGCGTGTGCGGATCAAGCATCCCATCGATGCGAAGGAGGCCACGCATGACTAAACGTAAGCCCCACGCAGGACTTTTGCCATCAGCGCCATCCGCATGAACATGCCATTCTCCATCTGCTCAAAATACACAGCGCGGGGGTCTTCATCCAGAATATCATGATCCTCACGAGTCCCCATTTCGCCCTTGCGCGGCAGCGGATGCATCAAAATCGTGTCAGCTTTGGCCTGCGCCAGCACCGAGGGCGTCATCACAAAGCTGTCTTTGATCTCAGCATAATCATCGGGATCACCAAAGCGCTCTTCCTGCACCCGCGTCCAGTAAATCACATCGCTGTCCCCCAGCACTTCCGCCAGACGCCCGGTCTCATGCACCGACACATTGTACTGAGACAGCATCTCTAAAATATGATCAGGCATCCGCAGCGCTGACGGCGAGACCAGACACAGCGTCGTCCCCTTCGCGCCATAATACGCGATCAGCTTGGCGAGAGAATGGACGGTGCGCCCATGCTTCAAATCCCCGACCAGCGTGATCGTTTGACCATCAAGGTTTTTTTTCTTGTCATAGATCGTGAACAGATCCAGCAGCGCCTGCGTCGGATGTTCGCCGATGCCATCGCCGCCGCTGATGAGCACCGAGGGCGATCCAATCTGCTGATTCAACTTATCCAGATAATACGCCGCCTCATACGATGATCCCACCTGATCATGCCGCATAACGATGGCATCGGCGTAGCAGCCCGCCGCCCGCACTGTATCGGCCAGATTCTCGCCCTTATACATCGAGGAGAACTGCACGCCATTGCTGGCCGAGATGACATCCCCGCCCAGCCGCCGCATCGCCGCCTGGAACGACATATCGGTGCGCGTGCTGGCCTCGAAGAACAGTGACGCCATCACCTTGCCCGCGCAAATCTCTTTCAGGCCGCGATCATTATGCCGCAGCCGCCGCCGGATCGAGCGGGTGGCATCCATCAAAATATCGAGATCATCCCGCGAAAACTGATCCACCGAAAGAATATGTTTGCCCTGAAACTGCTTGTCAATTCGGGGCGGCGTATAAAGATTCAAAAAGCGATTGGAGCCGCTGTCGACAGCAGTCATGGCGCATCCCCCTCACAGGCAAAAAATCCGCAGCATTATAGCGACTTCGCAAGCAAATTATAGAGCCTTATGGCATAATGATCACGTTTAAAAATTATCAAACGTTTACGATCTGAGGCTTCCATGAAAATCCACGTCGTTGCAACTGATGCATCGGCCTATAATGCCAGCGTGCTGCTGCTATTTGCGCCTCATATCGCGTGGAGTGAACAACTCTCTCTCCATCCGCTCAATGAGGTGCTCCAGGGCGCTCTGGCGGAGGTCTTCAGCAGCGATTTTGCGGGCAAAACAGGCGAAACGGCGCTCCTCTATACACGCGGCACGCTCCCCACAACGCGCATCCTCCTGGTCGGGTTGGGCCAGCGCCAGGGCCTGACCGCCGATGCCCTGCGCCGTGCCGCCGCCCTCGCTGTGCAAAAAGCCCGCACCATGTCTCTCACGCACGTCGCCGCCCTCCTGCCCGATGTTGGTCTGTCGGTGAGTGATACAGCGGAGGCGATTGTCGAAGGCGCTCTGCTCGGCCTGTACCGCTATCAGGGTCTCAAATCGACGCCCGATACCATCACAGCGATTGAGCAGTTCGATGTCCTCACTAAAGAGGCGGAAGCGGCCAGCGATGGCGTTCGCATCGGCCAGGCGATTGCCGATGGCACAAATCTCGCCCGTGAACTTGCCAACACGCCGCCCAATATCTGCACGCCCGATTATCTCGCCTCGCAAGCGGAAAAGATGGCGAAGGCCAACGATCTGACGGTGAGCATCCTCAAGCGCAAGCAGATCGAAGCCCTCAAAATGGGCGCGCTCCTCGCTGTCGCCCAGGGCAGCGCTAACCCGCCGCGCTTCATCATCCTGGAGCATCGACCCGAAGGCACGGAGAATCAAGCGCCCATCGTCCTGGTCGGCAAAGGCGTGACATTCGATACAGGCGGCTACAGCCTCAAGACGGGCGAAGGAATGCTCGGCATGAAGATGGATATGAGCGGCGGCGCGGCAGTCATCGGCGCGATGCATGTCATCTCCCGCCTTGAATGGCCGATTGCTGTGGTGGGCCTCATCCCCGCTGCCGATAACATGGTCGATGAACGCGCCTATCAGCCGACGGATGTCATCACCGCCAGCAACGGCAAGACCATCGAAATCATCAGCACCGATGCCGAAGGCCGTTTGCTGCTGGCCGATGCGCTCGTCTATGCCAAACGCTACACGCCCGTCGCTGTCATCGATATTGCCACCCTGACCGGAGCTGTCCTGACCGCGCTTGGCAACGTCGCTGCTGGCGTCTTCAGCACCGATGCCGCCCTCACGCACGATTTGCAACAGGCGGGCGAAGCCACCTATGAGCGCGTCTGGGAGCTGCCCATGCACCCTGAATTTCAAAAGCTCATTGAGTCGGACAGCGCCGATCTGAAAAACTCATCGACAGCGAAGATGGCAGGCGCAAGCGTCGGCGCGATCTTCCTCAAGAATTTCATCGATTATCCCGCCTGGGCACACATCGATATGGCGGGCAAAATGACCTCCGAGGGCGATCTCCCCTATGCCCCCAAAGGAGCCAGCGGCTATGGCGTGCGCCTGCTCGCTGAGTTCGTTCGCCGCCGCATCAAAAGCGAATAATCACCGTAGGGGCAAGGCACGCCTTGCCCTTCTTTCCCAATATAATCAAGGATTCCCTCATGGAACACGCCTTAGCAGGGGTGCGCGTGCTGGATTTCACGCGGGTTCTGGCTGGCCCGCTCTGCACTATGATGCTAGCCGATCTGGGTGCAGAGGTCATCAAAGTTGAGAGTCTGCTCGGTGATGAGACACGCTTCTGGGGGCCGCCCTGGGCCGGAGTAGGCGAAGAGCGCCAGAGCGCCTATTACCTCTCCGTCAATCGCAACAAGCGCAGTCTCGCCCTCAACCTCAAGCACCCTGACGGCCAGAGCATCGCCCGCCATCTCGCCGCCCGGAGCCATATTCTCATTGAGAATTTTAAACCGGGGCAAATGGCAGCCTTTGGCCTCAGCTATGACGACCTGAAAATCCTCAATCCCGCCCTCGTCTATGGTAGTCTCACAGGCTATGGGCAAACAGGCCCCTATGCCGAGCGCCCCGGTTATGATTACGTCATCCAGGCCATGAGCGGCCTGATGGCCGTGACCGGGGAGACGGATGGAGGGCCGATGAAGGTCGGCGTGGCGATCTCCGATGTGATTGCGGGCCTGAACATGTCTACCGCCCTCCTCGCCGCGCTGCGCCATGCCGAGCGCACAGGCCAGGGCCAGCACATTGATATTGCCCTCTACGACACACAGTTGGCGGCGCTGGTCAACGTCGCCAGTAACTATCTTGTCTCTGGGCAAAATCCGCCGCGCTATGGCAGTCAGCACGCCAACATCGTGCCTTATCAGACATTTCAGGCACAGGATGGTGCGTTTGTGGTGGCCGTCGGCAATGATCGCCAGTTTCAGCAGTTGTGCGCCCTGCTCGGTCAACCGCATCTCGCCCACGATGAGCGCTTTGCCACCAATCCCGTCCGTGTCGCCCACCGCAATGACCTGATTCCGCTGTTACAATCTCTGTTTTCACAGCAGCCTGTGAGTGTATGGGTCGATGGTTTGCTGGCATTGGGCATTCCCAGTGGCCCGATTCACACTGTCGCCCAGGCCCTCAGCGATCCGCATACGCACGCACGCGGCATGATTGAAACCGTCACGCTGCCCAACGGCACATCTGTCGATCTGGTGGCCTCGCCCCTGAAACTGAGCGCGACCCCGCCCCAGACGCATACGCCGCCGCCCACCATCGGGCAGCACAGCCGCGCTATTCTGCGGGAGGTGTTGGGCAAGACGGATGACGAGATAGAGACGCTTATGCAGGCGGGAGCCATTGGTGAAGATCATTAACCACAGAGCACGCAGAGAAAAACCTGATAAATCCTTCTCTTTGTCCTCCGTGTCCTCTGTGGTTAATATCACTGAGGCAGAGGCAGTCGGAGGAAATCGACGGGATCGATCCACTGATCATTCACAAGCATCTCAAAATGGGCATGGGGGCTGCTGCTACGGCCTGTCGTCCCCACCTGCCCGATGATCTGCCCGGCGCTGATCGGCTGACCCTGGGTGACGTAAATCACCGACATATGGGCATAGCCCGAATACACGCCGTAGCCATGATCGATCATGACGTAATTGCCGCGAATATCGAGCCGCCCCGCGAACGCCACCACGCCAGCGGCAGTCGCGGCCACAGGCTGCCCAACCCCCACCTGATAATCCCATCCAGTATGCAGGGTGTTGAGCGTCCCATTGAAGACGCGCACTGCCCCAAACGGCGATGTCAGCGTCCCCTGCACGGGCGCACGAAAGCCGTTGGCATCCCACAGGCGCTTTTCGGTGATTGGCGCGGCCAGGTCAAACAGGTACGCCAGCTCCGGAGTCTCAATATCGGGACTCGCAAGGTAGGCTTTATCACCGATCAGCAGCACGTCCTGTGTCACAAAGCCGCCGTTATCCACCGTGAGCGTCAGCATCAGCGTCTCCGTCTGTCGCTGCGTCGTTTTCAGCGTCACCGGAATCTGATAGGCACGCGCCTTTTGCGTGATCGGCACAGCGAACACCGCATACCATGCTGCGTCGCCCTGCGCGAAAAATGTGGGCGTCTGATCGAAGACCACCGCTTGGATGCTGGCAAGATCGGCCCCTGTGACGCGCAGCAGCCCCGCCCGCCCCTGTGGGATGATATCTTGATACAAGGCCGCCGTCCCATATTGCCCTTCGACAATTTGCAGCGGCTCAATTGTGCTGGTGGCCGTCTCAGGGGTCACGACTTGCAGCGGTTCAGCCGTCGCGGGTGTCTCTTGTGCGATCACACCGCCGATGATCGCCAGCAGGCATACCAGGACGCCACAAAGAAGCAGTTTCATCAGTTTGTCTTTCCAGAATCGGAAAATGAGCACCGATTCATTATACTCAGTCACGTCTTGTGATCGAGAGTGAGCCAGCGGGGGCGGCTTATGCCGCTGTGAGACACGGCTTAGCACGTTCTCATCCGCTCCTGCTACACTCCCATGTGTGAAAAAGGGAAAACTACCAATATGGTGTCATTCATCCAGAATATGCTTCATCCGGCGCGTTACCAGGGACGCGGCCATCGCCCCCCTTATTTTGAAGGCTGGTATTACAAGCTGGTCAACAAAGACGAGACCGAACGCTATGCCATTATCCCCGGCGTCTTTGTCAGCAATACGCCCGGTGAGACGCATACATTCATCCAGGTTCTTGATGGCACACGCGGCACATCCACCTATCACACCTATGGCTTTCTGAAAGCGGCGGAAGATCGCTTCGAGGTGCGCGTTGGCGCAAGTGATTTCAGCGATCAGCGCATGGCCCTCAATATTGATGATGAGGACACCCATATCACAGGCGAACTCCGCTTTGAGGGCGTCACGCCCTGGCCTGTCACCGTCACCAATCCGGGTTTCATGGGGCCGTATGCGTGGCTGAATATGGAGTGCAAACACGGCGTCCTCAGCTTTTCGCATCTACTCAACGGCTCGCTGACGATCAATGGCCGTGAGATTGATTTCACAGGCGGGCGCGGCTACATAGAGAAAGACTGGGGTGAAGCCTTCCCCACCAGCTATATCTGGATGCAGACGAATCACTTTGCCAGCGTTGGTACATCGCTCACAGCCTCGATTGCCACCATCCCCGGCTACGGCCCGATTCGCCGCCCTTTTACGGGCTACGTGGTGGGCTTCCTGCACGCGGGGACACTCTATCGCTTTGCCACCTATACGGGCGCAAAGGTGGATCGCCTCACCATCACCGATACAACGCTCGATTGGGTGCTGTATCAGCGCGATCAGGAGCTGAAGATTCATGCCCAGACCACCAGCGGCACAGCGCTCAAAGCGCCAGCGCGTGATGGGATGCAGCGCCGCGTCGAAGAGAGCATGACCGCTGTGATTGAGGTGGAACTGTCAGCGATTGAAGGCACACGCAAAACCCGTTTGTTCAAAGGCGAGAGCCATAACAGCGGCCTGGAAGTTGTCGGCGATTTGAGAGCTATTCTGAAAGCATGACCGCTGCCGTTCGTCTTTCCACGCGCTGGTTTTTGACGCGCACCCTCGATGAACGCCGCGCCTGGATGTTCACATCGGCATGGCTCCTGAGCATGATGGCCCTGCCTATCAGCCTATGGACGCTGGGCGACGCGATCTTCTCCATTGGGATTACGCTGGCCGCACTGGTACAAGCGGCAGTGGTGTTTTTGATTCTGCTGCAACAGTGGGGAATGCGAACAGCAGTGCGGGCCTTTGCGCTGACCGCCCTCCTCAGTTGGGCCGCAGAATGGATGGGATCACATACGGGCCTGCTGTTTGGAGCCTATCACTATACCGCACTCCTCCAGCCGCAGATTCTTGGAGTGCCGCTTCTCATCCCGATTGCCTGGTTTATGCTACTGCCGCCCTCCTGGGTCATGGCGCAGCAAATCCTCGGCTCACGTCTCCAGGACTGGCGGGGCCGTGTCATCGCGGCGGCTCTCAGCGCCTTTGCCCTCACCGCCTGGGATTTGTATCTTGATCCACAGATGGTGGCACGCGGGTTCTGGGTGTGGGCGCAGCCCGGTGGCTATTTCGGCATTCCCTGGTCAAATTATGTGGGCTGGTTCGTGACCGCCTTTGTCATGACTCTCATCATTCGCCCCAGGCCGCTGAAACCCCTGCCCCTGGGCTTTATCTATGCCGCTGTCTGGTTCTTCCAGGGCGTTGGTCAGGCGATCTTCTGGAAGCAGCCCGGCCCGGCCCTGGTCGGCACGCTTGTCATGGGCGCGGTGTGGGCATATGCTCTTTATTGTGTATGGCGACGGACGAAATGATATGGATGTCTTACTGTGGGTGCTAGTGAGTTTTATTCTGGGTGCTCTGCCCTTCTCGGTCTTGATTGGGTGTCTCAACGGGATTGATATCCGTCAGTATGGCGATCATAACCCTGGCGCGACCAATGTTTTGCGCGGCACAGGCAGCAAGGCGTGGTTCATCATTGCTATCATGTGCGATATTGGCAAAGGCATCATTCCCACCGCCCTCGCCTACCATTACTTCGGCTGGACGGACTTGCGCCTTGTCCCTGTAGGAGCCGCTGCCGTCCTGGGTCATGCCTTCTCCCCCTTCCTGAATTTCAATGGCGGCAAAGCCATCGCCACGACGGGCGGCATCTGGATGGGTCTTCTCACCTTTGAGGCGGGCTTCATCCTCAGCGGCGTTCTGCTGCTGTTCTTCGCCCTCTTCGCCAGCAGCGATTGGGTCGCTGTAATAACCGCCAGCGTCTGGTTGGTGTATATCCTCATCATCCATCCCGATCCCGCTTTTATCCTACTGGCTGTCTTCACCGTCCTGCTGATTGTCTATAAGCATCGCGCAGGCTTATCACAGCCGCCGCATCTGCGTCTTTGGCGTAAGGATGATGCGGCATGATGGACATCTTCATCCTCTGTATCGGCAGCATCCTGGGTTTGATGCTGCTCAACGCCCTCCTCAACAACCTGATCTTTCCACGCTTGCAAGCGACAGCACCATCAGACAACCCTTTTGTGTCAATCCTGATCCCTGCCCGCAATGAAGCGGCTGTCATTGGCGATACAGTGACTCGACTCTTGCAGCAAACCTATCCAAATTTTGAACTGCTCATTCTGGATGATCAATCCGAAGATGGGACAGCTTCTAGTGCAAGACAAGCAGGTCACAGCGATTCTCGTTTACATATCTTGTCGGGTTTTATTATGACTATAGGATGGACGGGGAAAAATCATGCCTGTCATATTCTGTCGCAGCAGGCAAAAGGCGAGATTTTGATCTTCACCGATGCTGATACGCAGTGGCAGCCTGACGCTCTCGCCGCGCTTATCGGCCAGATGCAGCGCCAGAACGCCGATTTGCTCTCGGTCTGGCCGACACAGATCACGACCACATGGGCCGAGCGCCTAGTTGTGCCGCTCATCATGCTGGCGATTGTGGGGTATCTGCCGCTCCTGATGACCTATTACGGGCCGTTTGCGCTGTTTGCAGCGGCCAATGGGCAGTGTATGGCATGGCGGCGCAGCACTTATGATCGCGTCGGCGGGCATGAAGCAGTGAAAACGAGTGTGCTGGAAGATGTTTTGCTGGCTCGACGCGCCAAACAGCAGGGTTTGCGCCTGCGCTTGTGTGACGGTGCGGGATTGATCGCGTGCCGCATGTACACCGATTGGCCCAGTGTGCGCGATGGTTTCGCCAAGAATATTCTGGCGGGCTACGGCAGCGCGGGCGCACTCGTCATAGCGACACTGTTCCATTGGGCGATTTTCCTGGCTCCCTGGGCGCTGCTGTTCACCGTGTATGCGGCCTGGGGCGCACTCTTAATCGTGATGGGACTGCTGCTGCGGGCGCTCACAGCCGCTATCTCCGGGCAGCGCGTGGGTGATGCGCTCCTGCTGCCTGTCTCGGTTCTGCTCATGACCATCATCGCCTTCCAATCGCTGCGCTGGCACGTCACAGGTGGGCCGCGCTGGAAAGGCCGCATTATTGGGAGCGCCAATGGCTAAAAAAGCAGTCATTATTGGCGGTGGAATCGGAGGACTGAGTGCTGCGATTCGACTGCAACATACAGGCTGGCAGGTGACAGTGCTGGAGAAAAATGCCCGTGTCGGTGGCAAAATGAGCGAGATCACTCAGGATGGTTTTCGCTGGGATACAGGCCCTTCGGTTATCACTATGCGAAATGTATTTGAAGATTTGTTTCAATCGGTAGGCCGCCGCCTGGACGATTATCTGACGCTTCTGCCTGTTGATCCCCTCACGCGCTATTTTTATCCCGATGGGCAGCAGTTGGACATTCGCCGCGATACGGCTGAAACCCTCGCACAGATCGCCCGCCTGGATGCCCGTGATGTCGAAGGCTATCAGCGCTATCTGGCCTATGCCGCACAGATTCACCGCGTCACTGGGCCAGTCTTCATCTACGACAAGCCGCCCACACTGAGCAGCTTTTTGCGCGTGCCTGTGCGCGATTGGCTCAAAGCTGATCCATTCCGCACCATGCATCAGGCCATCCGCGCTCATGTGCAGTCGCCTTATTTGCAGCAGCTTCTGGGGCGTTTTGCCACCTATGTTGGCGGCAGCCCCTATCTCGCTCCGGCCACGCTCAATGTCATCGCCGATGTCGAGCTGTCAGGCGGCGTCTGGTATCCCGAAGGCGGCATTTATCGCATTGCGGCGGCGCTGGAACAGGTGGCGCTGGAATGCGGCGTCGATATCCTCACCTCGACAGAGGTCACACGCCTGCATGTGGAGCGGGGCGAGGCTATCGGCGTGTGGCTGGCAAATGGTGTGCATATTCCCGCCAATGTCATCATCGCCAATGCCGATGTCACCTCCACGTTCAACCGCCTGCTCAACCATGAGCCAGCCTTGCAGCCGCGCATCAAGCGTCTCAGCCGCTATGAGCCGTCGTGTTCGGGCTTTATTCTGATGTTGGGCATCGAAGGCACACACCCCGAATTGGCGCATCACAACATTTTCTTCTCCGCTGATTATCCCGCCGAATTCAAATCGATCTTCAAGACGCTCATGCCCGCGATTGATCCGACACTGTATGTGGCAATCACGTCCAAAACTGATCCCTCACACGCGCCAGAGGGCTGCGAGAACTGGTTTGTGCTCATCAATGCGCCGCCGCTGTCAGATCGCTATGATTGGTCGATACAGGCGGATATTTACCGCGCCCTGGTCATGCAGCGCCTGTACGAACGCGGCTACGATATCGAAAATCGGATTCGCTTCGAGGAGATGATGACGCCCGTCGATCTTGAGCAGCAGTCATGGGCATGGCGCGGCGCACTCTACGGCCCGTCTGCCAACAGCCGCTTCACCGTCTTTCGTCGTCCGCACAACCGTAGCCCGGAGATACGCGGCCTGTACTTTGCAGGCGGCACAACTCACCCCGGCGGCGGCGTACCGATGGTCATGCTGTCCGGCAAAGTCGCCGCTGAGATGGTGATGGCGGATTTTGCATGAAAGCCTACTACACCGATCATTTTGTCCTCCCGCTGCCTGATACGCATCGCTTCCCCATGCGTAAATACGCCCGCCTGCGCGAGCGTGTGCTCGCTGAGGGTGTGCTGTCAGTGGATGATCTGTTTGTGCCACCGCCCGCCACCGATGCCCAGATTTTGCTGGCGCATGATGCCGATTACCTGGAGCATGTGAAGACTGGCAATCTGACACGCGATGAAATTCGGCGCATTGGCTTTCCCTGGTCGCCGCAGATGGTCGAACGCTCACGGCGCTCATCCGGTGGCACAATTTGCGCCGCCCGCACCGCTCTCAGCGAAGGCGTCAGCGCGAATCTAGCCGGAGGAACACATCATGCGGGCATTTCACATGGCGAAGGCTACTGCATCTTCAATGACAGCCCGATTGCCGCCCGCGTCATGCAGCAGGAAGGCCGTGTACAGCGCGTGCTTGTGGTCGATTGTGATGTGCATCAGGGCAATGGCACAGCCGAGATTACACGCGGCGATGACAGTATTTTCAGCTTTTCGATACACGGAGAGCGCAATTTTCCCTTCCGCAAAATCGCGGGCGATCTCGATATTGGCCTGCCTGATGGCACGGGCGACAGCGCCTATCTCGATATGCTGGAAATTGCGCTGGAACGGGCCTTTTATCTCGCGCAGCCCGATCTTGTGCTGTATGTGTCCGGCGCTGATCCGTTCTCAGGCGATACATTGGGCAAGTTGGCGCTCACCAAAGCGGGTCTCGCAGCGCGTGATGAGATGGTCTTTGGCGCGTGTTTTGCCGAGCGCGTGCCTGTGAGCGTGTCTATGGCGGGCGGGTATGCAGCGGATATTGAAGATATTGTCGATATTCACATTGAGACGATTCGCATCGCAGCCAGCTATGCAGCACGGTAGTAAAACAATCATGGGGAACATCGTGGGGCTTGGCACGCCAAGCCCTCGCTTTTGCCCCCTAAAAACCAACTACCCGCTGCGTATGCTGCGTGCCCTGCATCGCCAATTATGGTGCAGGTGTTTCGGCAGGCCGTGACGCCATCAGTAGCGTAATCGTCCCCTTCTGGACGATCTTGTCCTCTTGATTCAGGATTCGCAGTTCAAGCTGCACCGTCCCGCCGCCCAGCCGCCGCACCTCTTTCTTCTCGATCACGGTCATTTCGGCATGGATCGTGTCGCCAATGACCACTGGCACGCTGAACTTCATCTCCAATTCGCGGAAGGCCAACACCGTCCGCTCCAGGATGCCAAGCTGATACGCCTGGCCGATCGCGTAGCTCAACGTCAGCATTCCATGTGCCACGCGCTTACCCATGAAGGATTTTTCCGCGTAGACCGCATCGGTGTGCATCGGGTTGTAATCGCCCGTCAGCCCGGCAAATTGCACCAGATCAGACTCGGTGATGGTGCGGCCCCGCGTGACCATCTTGACGCCCATTTCAAAATCTTCGAAAAAATACCCCTGTGGGCCATCGGCCAACATTCGCATCATATGCTCCCTTGTGACCACTCGATAAGAACGCCCATCATAACGCCAACACGATCATGTCTGTAGGCACTGTCAATAGAAACACAAAAATAAGTCATCCGTTCTTTGGCAGACAGTGGCAAAATTCTTGTGGCGTCAACTCGTTGAGCAAACACAAACACTCTCGACCATTGCGGGCCACAAACACCGCCGCCCCATGATGTGTGAAGACCCGTGTCATGACCTGAATGCTGTCGTACTCGTCCTCCACAATGAGAACGTTCCATTGATACGCAACCATTGAGATAAACCCCTCATCGTTACAAGTCTATTTTTAACAATATAGACGCTCACGACGAAAATTGGCTGAGACACTGTTGAATATCTTCCAAGAATGAGTTAAGGCGAAACGGTTTCGCAATGTACCCGTTAAATCCGGCCCGCAGCGTTCGCTCCCGATCACCCGACATGGCATGGGCTGTCAGCGCAATCACAGGCGTATTGGCAAGATTGCTGTTACGGCGCACAGAAGTCAGCATCTCCCAGCCATCCATTTCCGGCATAGACAGATCAAGCAGGATGAACGTCGGGTGAAAATCTTCAAGCGCCTTTAAGCCTTCAATACCATTGCGGGCAATCCACACCTCGGCCCCATTGTAGGCCAGGATTTTTTGCGCCACCTTCACGTTGTCCGGCTCATCATCCACAATGAGCACTTTCCATTCATTCATGTTCTGAGTCATCATGATCAATGTCCTGTTATCATCTCATGGGCAGCAACCAGCGGTAATACAACTGTGAATGTGCTTCCTTCTCCCAGTTGGCTGGAAACACGAATACTTCCTCCCATCATCAGCGCCAGCCTCCGCACAATCGCCAAACCCAGCCCCGTCCCGCCCTGCCGCCGCTGCGAGGTGCTGTCCACCTGCCGAAACTCATCAAAGATCGTCTCCAGCAGGTGCGGTAGAATGCCAATGCCCGTATCTGTCACAGTGATGATCCAGGCATCATCGGTTTGCTTGCGAATATGAAATTGCACCCCCCTTGATCGGTAAACTTGATGGCATTTGAGAGCAGATTGATGGCGATCTGTTTTAAGCGTGCGGGATCGCTCACAAGGAGCATCGGCAGGTTACTGTCGATCAGACACTCAAAATGCAGATTTTTCTCCTGCGCCAATCCCGCTGTCTGGTTGATAATCTCATCCATCCAGGCGCGGATCGGAAACGACTTAGGACGCGTTTAAAAATAAAGTCGCAGAATAGAGATGAGACGACGCATTCTAGAACTCCGCGGAGTTGTTTTTGAACGTGTCCTTACGCACGATCTCCATGCGTCCGGCTTCAATCTTGGAGAGATCAAGCACATCATTGATCAGTTGAAGCAGATGATCAGCATTGGTCAGGACACGCTTTTGATAATCTTCCTGCTCCGCTGTCAAATCGCCCGTCATGCCCGCCAGTTGAATTTCAGTATAGCCAATGATCGCATTCAGCGGGGTGCGGAGTTCATGCGACATGGTGGCAAGAAATTGCGATTTCAGGTGCGCCGCATCCTCGGCCTGCTGCCGCGCTAGGGCGAGGCTTGTATTCATAGCTCGTAGTTCTTCGTTCTGATGATGAATTTGCTGGGCCGACATCTCCGCATGGACGCGCATGTCTTGCAACTCATGGTTGGCCTGCATCAGTGCCTGATTCTGCCTTTCAATCTTCTCCTGATCGCGCACCCGTCGCGTCACATCTGTACTGATGCCCACAAAGTGCGTCAGTTCGCGCTCATGATTGAAGATGGGAGCAATCCGCATCTCGTTACAGAACATTTCGCCATTTTTGCGATAATTTCGCAGCGTCACGGTACAGGAGCGCCATTCTTGCAGGGCCAGACGAACAAGATCCAACTCTGGTTGATCCCGATCATCCCCCTACAAAAAACGATAGTTGCGATTCAGTACCTCTTCCAGACGATAGCCTGTGGTTTTGAGAAAGGCCGGATTGACGTAGATCAAAGGGTAATCAGGCTGCTGTGCATCAGCAATACTCACCGCTGACGGACTGAACTCAACGGCCTGATTGCGAAGAAGCAGATGCATCTCTGTCAGTTTGCGTTCCGTCACATCACGAGCGACAAAATAGATACGGCGGTTGGGCATGTGGATCAGGCAGTTCCAGGACAACCAGCGGTAGAAGCCATCTTTACGCTGGTAGCGATTCTCAAAGTGCAGCATACGCGGCTGATCCGGGTGCTCCTGAGCCTCTGCCAGCACAGGCGCAAACTCATCGAGAGGGATGAATTCTTGAAACGATTTTCCACTGAGTTCGCGGGCTGTATAACCCAGAATATGCTCACAGGACGGGTTAACCTTCTCGAAAACACCATCAAAGAAGGCGACGCCGAGCATATCGCTGGACAGTTCCAACAGCAGGTTCTCTTTGTTGATTGTCTCGTGAGAAGAGCGACCACTGGGGAACACAACATGGACGTGTGTGAGATGTTCGGTGTCGTCAAATGCAGGAATCAGAGTGGCCCGAACAAGCCTGATATGGGGCTGGCAGAATTGAATCAACGGGCAGAGACGCCCCGTCAAGCTGTCTCAGCGTCTCGATCCACACAGGCCACAGCGCCTGGGTTGGCTCATCCATGAGATCAGGCAAAGACGTATAGATATGGCCGCCTGTAAACTCAGGCCACAGATCAGAATACGACAGGATAAGGCCATCGGGTCGGACAACCGGCATACAGTATCCTGTCGCTTTTAGGACTTCAGGCAGTAAGGTGTCGGGTGTCATGAGGCTTCTTTCTGTGTGCATCTTCATTTTAGGGACACACTACAAAAAACTAAACACGATAAAATGAGTGTTTGACGAAAAAACGCATTACATATCTGAGAGACAGATCAAAATTCTCATGCCCAAACAAAAACGGGAACGTTCCGGCCCTTCAACACGTCAAATAGGACAGCGCGGAGAAGATGCGGCGGCCAGCTACCTCATGCAGCGCGGCTATACGATTGCCAACCGTAATTGGCACTGCGAGGCAGGTGAAGTTGATATCATTGCACGCCAGGGCGATCTCTGGGTGTTCGTTGAGGTCAAGAGTCTTTCGCACGGGGTCACAGAGGACGCCGCCTTGAAGGTCAATCGTGCCAAGCAGCGCCGCCTTGTGCGCTGTCTTTACACCTATCTTGATATTCATCAACTGCCCGATGCGCCAACCCGCGTCGATGTCATCGCGATTGCCTTCTCTGACACCGAAGCACCCCTTATCGAACATCGGGAGGATATCCTTGAATTCGATCTCTTCAGCGCTGACGATGCCTGATCGCCCGCTCATCGTAATCCTGGGGGCAACGGCCACAGGCAAAACCAGCCTGGCGATTGATCTCGCCCAGAGACTGAATGGAGAAATCATCAGCGCCGACAGCCGCCAGATTTACTGCGAGATGGATATTGGGACGGCCAAAGCCACACACGAGCAGCAGCGCTTGATTCCGCATCATCTGATTGATATCGTCAATCCGGATGAGACGCTCAGTGCATCGCAATTTCAGAGTCGGGCATTGGCCGCCATCGATGCGATTCAGGAGCGCGGCAAGCTGCCTTTCCTCGTGGGCGGAACGGGCCAATATATCACGATGGTCACAGAGGGCTGGTCGCCGCCGCCCGTCGCGCCCAATGAGGCGCTGCGGGCCGAACTCGCCGCCTATGCCGCCCACTATGGAGCCATTGCATTTCATGAGCGGCTCAAGCATGTTGATCCAGCGGCGGCACAGCTCATTCACCCCAACAACGTGCGGCGCACTATCCGCGCCCTGGAGGTCTATTATGAGACGGGCCAGCCGTTCAGCCAGCAGCGTGGCAGCACGCCCTCACCGTATCGCATCATGACAGTGGGCCTCATGGTCGATCATGAGGTGCTGTATGCGCGGGCCGATGCGCGGATTGAGGCAATGATGGCCGACGGCTTTTTGGATGAGGTGCGGTTGCTGCTGGACAAAGGCTATGATCGGGCGCTGCCCTCGATGACGGGCCTGGGTTATGCCGAATTGACCGCACATCTCCTGGATGGTGAGCCGCTTGCATCGGCCATTCAGCGCACCAAACAGAACACGCGGGACTTCATTCGGCGGCAGGAGGTGTGGTTTCGCGGGCATGATCGCGGCATTGTATGGCATAATGGAGAGCGAATTGATGCAGCGCCGTTAGAAGATAAATTTCGTACATGGCTTAAGGAGACGAATGCTTGACAGGCTATTTTCGCCGTGTGAGTGACAGTTCAAATTCGGTGGTTGGAATTATTATGCTGCTGCTGCTCCTGGTCTTTGTCGGGCCAACGGTGCTGCCGAATTTGCTGTCACGCACATTCCCCTTCGTCTATGAAGGTGCGCCCTGTGCATGGCTGCGGACAGCCAACAATCGAGCGGCCCATCAATCGCTCATTGGTCGTGCGGCCCGCGACCCGCTGACGATTCGCGTCGCAGCGGGCGCTGTCCCCACCACGCCGGACGGTTTTCTGCGGATTACCATCACCATCACCAATAACAGCATCGGCACGATTCCCTTTATCTATGATCCGAATGAAGTCATCATCGGTGATGATGGTTCAAGCGGCGTAGGCCTGCTGTTTGATCGTGCGGTCAACATTCAGCTTGGCACATTTCGCCAGACGGCGGGCCTGGCAACCTTCCCTGAAGCCAAAATTAAGCTTCTCAATCCCCGTCAGCGCTGCGTCCACACCATCGACATTCCTTACGCCCGCATGGATCAATCCTTTCTGACGACCCCAGTCACGATACGGGCTTACTATCGCATTACAACGGCAGGAGCCGCCCAGAGTTTGGTCGCCAATGAGCCGTTCATTTTCCCCGATCAGGGCCTCGCGCTGTTCACAAATGGCT
Source organism: Anaerolineae bacterium (assembly GCA_034436915.1). Taxonomy (GTDB): domain Bacteria; phylum Chloroflexota; class Anaerolineae; order Aggregatilineales; family Phototrophicaceae; genus JALHOR01. Next base: position 7,897 of record DAOTUR010000393.1, on the reverse strand, counting down.
ATGTACAGTCAGACCCTTTTATTATCGTTCCCGCTCCGACGCCCGTTGCCGGGTGATACGGGAGTCTTCCTAGAGAAAGGCAGCGCCTATGATCCAACCTAAAAATGAATACCCCGTTATTGTTGTTGCTGAGGGCGACCTGCGGGGCAAACACTGGGTGCTTGAGTATGAGTCGATGGTGTTGGGCCGCGATGAAACGTGCGATATGGTGGTTCCTCTGCGCCAGATATCACGTCAGCATTTGCGCTTCCGCCGCGATGATGTGGATCGTTATATCATCGAAGACCTCGACAGCAAAAATGGCACATGGATCAACGGCAATCGCTTGGAGGGCGCGGCGCTGCTGTCCGATGGCGATGAAATTCATGTCACGCCCAAACTCAAGCTGCGTTTTCTTGGCGCAGGTGTCACCGCCCCTCTCACCCGCCCTGATCTGCCGCCCGTCATCGCCCGTCCTGTCGATCATACGCGCCTGAAAATCGATACGGACGCGCGGCGGGTCTTCATCAACGGTGTGGAGGTCAATCCGCCGCTGAGTTTCCCACAGTATCGACTCTTAGAACTGCTGTACACCCATGTGGCCCGCGTATGCAGCCGTGAAGAGGTGGTCGAGTATGTCTGGCCGGAGGTGGTGGGCGATGGCGTAAGCGAACAGGCCATCGATGCCCTCGTGCGCCGACTGCGGGATCGTCTGGCGGAACTCGACCCAGGGACACATTACATCACCACCGTTCGCGGTCATGGATTTCGATTGGAGCAAGTATGATTGATGAGCTGTATCAGTAGCCAGAACGTGCGATCCTGTCGGGCGCAGCGTACTGCGCCCATTGTTGATCCTATTTAATATTCCATGTTGCGATAGCGCGACGAGTAGCACGATTCGCAGATGTGATAGGCATACCCGGCGGGGAGTTCCTTACGGCATTCGCGGCAGCGGCGCGTCATATTGATCTTACGCAGCAGCGCCTCATCGATCCGCACCGACCATGACATGCGCTCATCACGCACGTACAGGGCCGCTGTGCCATACAGCGCAAATTCTCTGCGCTGTGACAGCCACAGGTAGATATCGGCACAAGAGATACAGCTCTCGATAAAATCGAGTTCTTCGCTATCACTAATCATGGACGCAGGTTCGGGCGGCAGCGGCATTTGCTTCTCGTGCAGGATGGCTTGGGCGCAGGCATACCAGTAATCGCGGCTGCTCTTGCGGGCGGGCGCGTTGATCAGCTTGACCGCCTTCTCCAGGCCCAGCCGTTCAACTTCCTGATCGGTCAGGCGGGCCGCCAATTCGATGCGTTCCGTCAAATCCGCCGTACTGACGAGGCTTCGCAGTGAAGCCGGGATCGATTGCAACTGCCCCCACTCTTTCAGGCGATCCGCAAGGCTGCCGGGGATCATGGCAAGATCATCCACCGTCGGGGCCACCCGTGCATGGGTCAGCTCATCCGATGGTGTGAAGTATTGAGCGCGGATGACTTCGAGATTGGAACGATTGGTCGCGCCAATTTCGCCCGCTGATGAGATGCCAAAGCGCCCGGCCCGTCCGCCGATTTGCTGGACTTCGCTCGGCGTCAGGCGGCGGTTGAAGCGCCCATCGAATTTTTCGATCTCGTAGAAGCACACATAATCAGCAGGCAGATTCAACCCCATGCCCACCGCGTCCGTCGCAATACAGATATCCGTCTCGCCCTGGGCAAAGCGCTCGGCCTGCTTGCGGCGCACTTCCGGCGGCAGCGAGCCATACACCACTGAGACGCTGCGCTTCAAGTGTTCCATCTTAGTCTTGAGTTCCAGCACCATGCGCCGCGAGAACGCCACGAGGATGGTGCGGCTCGGCAATTTTTCCAGCACCCAGGGCTTCTCGGCCACCTTGATCGGAGCCAGGCGCTCATGCTCCACGATCTCCAGCGGCAGTTCACCGGAGGCCGCCATCTGCTCAACAAGCCCTCGAATCGTCGCCGGGCCGATGACATGAATTTCCGGCGCTTGCGCCTCCATCATCGCCCGTGTCCAGGCCCATCCACGATCCGGGTCTGCCAGCATCTGCGCTTCATCGACGATGACGACATCGCCGCTGAACGAGGGCGTGAACATCTCAATCGTGGCCGCTGTGATGGTCGCGCCAGGGATCGGGATATATTCTTCACCCGTCAGCAGGTTGCACGGCACGCCGCGCTGATTGAGCCGATCAAAAATCTCGAAGGCCAGCAGACGCAGCGGCGCAAGATACCAGCCACTGCCCGCCTCGGTCAGCCGATTGAGTGCCTCATGCGTCTTGCCGCTGTTGGGCGGCCCCACATGCAGCACCAGATTCTGGTTGATGCGATGTTCATCCTGCCATGTTGGGAAGGAATCCATCAAGCGCTGACGAAGATCATCACGGCGCTGGCGTTCCGTCTCGCGCTGTTCGCGTTCGCGCGTGCGCCGATCCTGGACGCGCTTTTTCTTCTCTTCTTTTTCCTGCGTGCGACGCTCATGCAGCACCTTATAGAAGGTTTGCAGACTCTCAGGCAGGCCCCACTGTCCGCGAATTTGAATCCAACGCGGCTGACCACGCACCCCAGCTTGATCGAGGCGGCGGCGGATGGCGGAATAGCTCAGATCGAGCACTTCGGCCAATTCACGCGGCTCAAGCGATTCATGAGCGACGAGTTTTTCATACAGGTCATCATCTTCCAGCAGCGTCTCCACGATAGCCGCTGAAATGCGAACATCGCCATTCGGATCGCTGAAGGTGGGCAGCAGCTCCGTTTCAAGCGCTTGATCGAGCGAGTAACGGCTCACATTCAGGCGCTTGCGGGCGGTATTGATCGTATAGGTACGCGCATGGAGCTTATCCGCCAGAGCAGGGCTGTTATCCTTCGCGCCGGGTCGCAGGACATCGCCTGCGGTTTGCAAGGCATCAAGCCATGCTTGTTCGTTGATTTCAGTGATAGGTTCAGGCATTCGTGTCGTATCTAATCCTATGATTCGGACGTATGTATTATAAAGCAATTTGCCTTACGCAAAGACAAACAGCCTGTTGGAAAGCTGCAAGAAATGACAGGCCGATGCCGCGAGGCCCACGCCCGTCATTCTTTCTGGCAGGTATACAGAACAGTGTGGTTGGCCCCGTCGTATGTTAGTTTGAGGGGGGATTGGCGTAGGGGCGCAGCGTGCTGCGCCCTTACAAAAGCGCTGTGACCTATTGTGAGCCTGTTGTATCGTCTCAAAATCATGAACACATTATCGTGTATACCTGCCTCCTTTGTGCCGCTACCTCTCAATTTGCAGCTCAGGATAATCCTGGCGCACCACATCTTCCGTCGGGATGCCCATGATCTCCATCATCTCATGGATGGTCTGGGCCTTCTGCTCGGCATCTTTGGCCGACCATGTACGGCTCTTGATCTCGATGAAGAAATCAGGCATCGTCGGTTCGATCAGCTTGTCGATATTGACAAAGTACAGCACACCCTTGTACAGCAAACGCCAGCGCCGCCGCTCTTTTTGCAGCGTCCGCACCGTCGAGGCCTGGAAATACTCCAGATAAAACCGCAGCGGATGGCTGGCAGGCGCGATGAAGTGCGAATGTGACAGCACCACCGTATCGTTGAAGACGCGCTCTTTCTTGTCCGTCGTATACGTCAGACGCTGGCGCACGCGGGTGACATTGCCCTGGAGATCGAGTTTATCATCTTCACGGTAGCGCACCCGTCCCTGGTCGGGATTGGCGAACATAAAGTAGGTGTCATACTGGCGGTAGTGCGTCGTATTGATCACCTCGACGTACTCCTGGCTCATTAGCGTCTCGACCACTGACGGATCGGTGATATGGGCTTTCACCTGCACCTCAAAGCTCTCAGCCCGCTCCACATCCACCGCCACGCCCACCAGCTTGGTCAGCGGGCTGCCCTCGCGCTCGGTGATGAAGCGTCCGACAGCATCGGCATATTGATCGACCTCGGCGCGGATGGCCTTGTCATCGACAGTGAGAAGCTTGCGATCCCGCATCAAAATCTGCCCGTGACAAATGGTGTGCTGGACATCGCTGCTCTTAGCGGCATACACCAACTGCGAATACACCGCATCGGGATTGAAGCGGAAATGCGGCGTGTTGTGGATGGTATCTGTCTCCACCACAATCATATCGGCCAGCTTGCCCACTTCCAGGCTGCCGATGGAGTTCTCCAGGCGCAGCGCCTTCGCCCCGCCCCGCGTCGCCATGCGGAGCGCAAGTTTAGCGGGCAGTGCTGTCGGGTCGGACGGCGTGACTTTTGCCAGCAGCGCCGCCAGACGCATCTCCTCAAACAGATCGAGATCGTTATTGCTGGCCGGGCCATCTGTCCCCAGGGCCACATTAATGCCCATGCCCATCATCTGCATCACGGGCGCGATGCCGCTTGCCAGCTTAAGATTGGCGGACGGACAGTGGGCAACAGAAACATCATGCTTCTGCATGATCCGCATCTCATGCTCATCCACATGGACACAGTGCGCCATGATCGATTTGGCAGGCAGCAGGCCCACATCCTTCATCCAGGGGACGACTGATTTGCCCGTCTCCGCGATGTTGTCTTCGACCTCGCGCCGTGTCTCCGCGATGTGAATCATCAGCGTCAGATCGAATTCACGGGCCAGATCGCCCGCCCGCCGCAGCGTCTCCTCGGTATTGGAATACGGCGCATGAGGCGCAATCGTCGGCGTGATGCGCGGATGATCCTTCCAGCGCTGCACAAACTCCCGTGTGATGGCAAAACTTTCTTCGTAGGTCGCGGCATCAGGGGCCGGGAACTTGAGAATCGTCTCGCCCAGCAGTGCCCGCAGACCAGCCTTCTCCGTCGTTTCGGCAATATCCGATTCAAAGTAATACATATCCGCGAATGTGGTCGTCCCACCGCGAATCATCTCGGCACAAGCCAGTTGTGTCCCCAGTCGGCAGAAGGCTGGATTTACAAACTCCCGTTCGACGGGCATGATGTAGCCCATCAGCCACACATCCAGGCGCAGATCATCGGCCAGCGCCCGCAGCAGCGTCATCGGCACATGCGTATGCGCGTTCACGAGGCCGGGCAGAATCACACGCCCGCGACAGTCGATCTGGTCTTTTGCGGTATAACGCCCTTCAAGATCAGCCCGCTTGCCGATGGTTACGATGCGCGCACCCTGGATTGCAACCGCGCCATCTTCGATAATATCGCCAGCATCGTTCATAGTGAGGACGGTGCCACCACTCAGAATCAAATCAACGGTTTCCAAACCTCAAACCTTTCCAATCCGCGCTAAAATTGGCGTGATTGTAGCACTGTTAGCGGGTTTGTGCAGACTGACAACGAAGGATCACACGAGATATCATGAAAACACTGCGTGCCTACAACCCGCTGGGGTATGAATTTTGGACGAGTCTCGAAGCGGGCATATTCGGGGTATTCTTCGTGCAGAGCCTGCGCTTTCTCCTGGCGACCCTCTACAGCCGCGTCGCCAGTGCCTCGCTGGTGGCGCTCTATGACCCTACGACGCTGCTGCCTAATCTGCCAGGTGTGGTCGCGCCGGGCATCGTGGGCCGCGAATTGACATGGATTGGCGTCATCGTCGGCGTGCCGCTGCTGGCGCTGGTGATTGGACGCATCCGCTTCGGCGTGATCGGGGCAGCGTTGGCTCTGGCGGCGGGCCGCACGCTGCTGCTAGTCAATGATCCCGTTTTAACGCCCACCGTCGCGGCCTCAATTGCAGTGGCGGGCGGCCTGCTGTATATCGCCCTGCTGGTGCGGATTCGCTTGCGAGCCTTCCCCGCCTTTTTCATCCTGGGCTTCGGCGTAGATCAAATCTTTCGGGCCTATGGCAACACGCTCGATCCGTCGTGGGCGTCCAACTATATGAATATCCAGATCGGCCTCTCGGCAGCAGCGCTTCTGCTCACCCTGTTGACGACCATCCCCAATTGGCTAAAGACCAGCGGGCGCGAATCGACGAATGATCCTCAGCGCGGCATCCTGACCTTCTGGGGCGGCCTCGGATTGGGGGCCATGCTCTTTTTGCAAATCACGCTGCTCGGCTTGCCCAACACCATCACGGGCCGCGCCGATGCCGATTACACGATCTTTGTGCCACTGGTCATCGCGGCCACCCTGCTGCCGCTCATCCCGCTGGTGCGGCGGCTGGCGCGGCGCTTCATCACGCCGTTTGAAGCCGGGACACGCGGTTGGGTGTGGCTGGTATTGATCGTGCTGTTTCTCATCGTCGGGGTTCGTCTGCCCGTCATGGAACTGCGTCTGCCAGGCGCGGCCAGTGCTGTTGGCAGCTTTCCCATCGGCGCTGTCGCGCTGGTCGTCAGTCAGGCGCTGATCGGGCTGGTATGGTGGTTCATCGCGGAGCCGCAGGGGACACGCCGCTGGAATGTCACGGGCCTGTGGGTGATGGTGGCGGTGCTCATCGGGGCGCTGCTGCTGGTGGGCGACCTCTACACCTATGAATATGCCTTCGTTCGCAATTTTGCCGCACCGCTGGACGCGCTGAATACGATTGTGCCGCCCCTGCTGCGCGGCTTTCGCGGCATGGGCTTGGGCCTTGTGCTGATTGCGGCCTTCCTCACGCTCATGCCAATGGTGCTGTCGAGCCAGCGCGTGCCCTGGGCCTCCAGCGGCGGGCGGTTGGCCTCGTTCGTGATGATTGTGTTCGTCGCAGGCTGCGCGGTGGGAGGGGCTTACTTTGCGCGTCCGCCGCTGATTCAGCCTGTGCTCAACGTCAGCGATCTGCGTGTCGGCACGTATAACATCCACAACGGCTACAGCGAATTCTTTGCCTATGATCTGGAAGCAATGGCCCAAACCATCAAGAGCAGCGGCGTCGATGTCGTCATGCTGCAAGCGGTGGATGCCGGACGCTGGACAAGCTACGGGGTCGATCAGACGCTGTGGCTGGCGCGGCGGCTCGGCATGGATCGGCGCTTCTTCCCGACCATCGAGGGTCTGCAAGGGCTGGCCGTTCTGTCCAAAGTCCCGATTGTGTTTGATGACGGCATGATCATCCCCGGCGTGGATCGTGACACGGGCCTTCAGCGTGTGCAGATCCGCCCCGATGAGAGCGCCCTGACGCTGTACAATACGTCGCTCGGCTTTCTGCTCCAGGGCAACAGCGTCGAAGATCAGGAGAGCAATCAGCGCGACCAACTGAGCAAAATTCTCGCCACGATTGAAGAGCACATCAAGACCGATTATCGCGGCCAGTTGGGGCGGGCCATCCTGGGCGGAACCTTTAACAACGTGCCCGATTCACCGCTGCTGCAAAAACTCGCCGTCACAGGCTTCCTTGATCCATTTGCCGGATCAAATCTTGAGCTGTCGGCGACCCTAGTGCGCGTGGATCGCAAAGCCCGCTTCGATTATCTGTGGGTGTGGCGTCTGGGGCTGACGCCGATTGGCAGCAATGTCATGATGGACAGCGCTGCCTCCGATCATCGCCTCGCCTTCGTCGCGGTGCAAATTCGCCAGTAGAAAACAACACAGGAGATTCGATGAAGGGCCATTGTGTTTGAGAATGCCGAAACCTGGGTTCAAATCAGCGCCTGATAGCAGTTTCTGGGCGCTTGAGCTTGTATGGGAGACGCACCGGGGGCGGAGATTGGGAATGAAATTTGTGTGCGTTGCATCAGATACATGCAACGCACTATTACTATTTTATTTTACGGTATGCGGTTGAAGAACCCTTTCGTCCAGGAATCATTTCAATCAGATTTCTATCCATTAATTTCCTAAAAATCCTCTTCATAGTATTTTCTGACCCAATGTAACAAATATTGTAACTGCTCAGGCAGGCAAAAGTGGCAGAACAACCATGATCTGAGATAAATTTAGGCCATGAACGAACCTCTTGATGTGACCCAACTGCAAGCCCTCGATAAGGACAGCCTGATTGC
>DAOTUR010000392.1:0-6711 GCA_034436915.1 Anaerolineae bacterium | reverse complement strand
GCAAGAACAGCCTTGAGAGTGGCAAAGACATCACGGCCTTGTCGCCGTGCCGTTTCGAGGATCGAGAGAAGATTGGCATAGAGGTCGGCGGCATGTTCAGTGAGCGCGATATTCGGCAGTAGCTCTCAGCGACTCAACGAACATCTGTCAGAATGGCCTGTAGTTTACCTTTATCCTTTGCGTCATGCCACATGGCCCACTAGTGGGCCACTTGCTGTGCATAACTGCATTCTTTTTGGCGTTTTTGAGTTCAAATTGAGATAAAAGAATACGGCTATGCATAGCACATGGCCCACTAGGTGCTGCGAACAGCGAGTGGCTGATACAATTCGCAAACCTCCACCCTGAAATCGTCCCGTATGAGAGCGATCTTGCCGCAGTGCGAGTTCAACTTGGAGAAACCGCCTTTGCTGAGGCATGGGCGGCAGGACGGGCGATAACGCTGGAACAAGCGATTGAATATGCGTTATCATTGAGCAGTTCGATGTGACACGTTGCGTGCGCGAGATCTCTCAATTTCGCGTTGTGCAAGCCTCTGAAGACGTGACCAATTCATTGAAAGCATTGATAGACGTAGAGAGCTAAAAGAGGAAAGGTTCAGCCGTTGAGTGAAGTCATCCAACTGTTTCTCGCGCTTGGTATCTTAATTACGCTGGCAAAGGCCTGTGGCTATCTGGCGACTCGGTTCGGCCAGCCCGCAGTCCTCGGAGAACTGATCGCGGGCGTGCTGATAGGCCCGTCTGTGATCGACCTGCTCCATATCCAAGCGGTGTTCTCAAATGGTGCCGACATTCAACACACCATCATTGAGATGGCCGAGATTGGCGTGCTGCTGCTGATGTTTTCGGCAGGATTGGAAATTGATCTGGCAGGCTTAAGGAAAGTGGGACGCACCGCCGTCGTTGCCGGGGCCATCGGCGTTGTGACTCCCATTCTCATTGCGGCCCCCACCGCGCTTGCATTCGGCTATGCGGCGGAGAAATCTGTCTTCATTGGCTTGGTTCTGGCCGCAACAAGTGTCAGTATCAGCGCTCAGGTGATGTTAGAACTGGGTGTACTGCACAGCCGCGAAGGATTGGCCCTTCTCGGAGCTGCCGTTGTCGATGATGTTCTGGTGATTTTGCTGGTGTCGCTGTTCATTGCGATCAATCCAGGCGGTGTCGCGTCGGTCGGAGAGAGCCGTTCCATCCTTGAAGTCGTTGTGCGTCTGGTCGGATTTTTGACGATTGCGACAGGCCTCAGTTGGTTCGCGCTGCCCTGGATTGCCAAACAGGTCAGCAAAACGTCCATTTCATCGGGCGTGCTGATTGTTGCTGTGGTATCGGCGCTGCTGCTCGGTGTGGCGGCTGATTTTTTCGGCGGTGTGGCCGCGATTACGGGATCATTCATCGCAGGTGTATGTCTGAGTCGTTCAGATCACCGGATCAAGGAGAGAATCGAGGAGGGATTGTATAACATCAACTATGGCTTCTTTGTCCCGATTTTCTTTGTCAGCATTGGCCTGCAAACCAACCTGCGTCTCCTGGATGCCGCGATTCTGCCCTTTGCCATCCTTCTGACAGTGGGAGCCCTCGCCAGTAAAGTCATTGGCGCGGGGGGCGGTGGGCTGCTCACAGGCTTTGATCGTCTCAGCAGCCTGCGACTGGGCGTTGGCATGATCAGTCGCGGCGAAGTTGGGTTGATTGTAGGGGCGCTAGGTATTCGGAACGGCATCATTACGCAGGAAACATTCGCCGCCATTGTGCTTGTCGTCCTCGTGACAACCATTGTGACACCGCCATTGGTGCGCTGGTCCTTTGCCAAAGCAAAAGAACAATCCAGCCAGCCTCTCACTCAACCGACTCGTGGAGAATAAAAAACGATGAAACTGGTGATCCTCATTACAGCCCAGACCGAACAAACATTGGAGATTGCGACGGCGTGGCAGCAGGCTGGCGCAACGGGTGTCACAATCCTGGAGGGCTATGGCTTGCGTCGTCTGCAAGAAAAAATGGGCATCCGCGATGACTTTCCATTCGTTCCTTCGTTATCGGCCCTGATGCGTGGCAATGAGGTTGAAACTCATCTGCTGATCTCAGTCGTTCATGATGAACTGGCCGAGGCCCTGCATCAAGCGACATCGGCCATCCTGGGTGATCTTACACTGCCTGGAAATGGGGTGATTCTCACGATTGATGTTGCCAGTTTAGCAGGGCTACGAATCAGTTGAGAGAATAGTGTATTCAGCGAATTGAGTCTGAGGGCCTAATGATTGAACTCCTGAACACTAAGGACGCGTTTAAAAATAAAGTCGCAGAATGTAGATCAGACGACCCATCTAGAACTCTGCGGAGTTGTTTTTGAACGTGTCCTAAATCGCAATGGATGACATTATGGCAAGAGTCCTTAACGCTAATCCTGGTGTAAAAAACCGAGGAGGATCGTATTAAAGCTGTTTTAGGTAGCATCCCCCAGAAGAAGCACAGCAAAAGAGCAACACTGATGAAAACTATTGCTCAGACAAAGAAGGGCCTGATTGAATATCGACTTGAGAGCGAGGGATCAACCATCCTCGTCCTCAATGGTAGCCTTTCGTGGCTTTGCACGAGCGACCCCTATGAGAGTCTTAAAAACGATGATGGGAAGTCTTTCGTCTTTAAATTCAGATCAGGTGGTTGCAACGATGACGCCGGAAAAGCAGCAGGCGGCTCTATCTTTCTTGTTGGCATCCCGTTCAGGCGCTGGCTTTTTACATGACTTACAGCATCAGTGCGGTGATCTCCAGCGGATTACATCGCCAACCCTGGTGATTGAAAGCAAATACGATGGGTCTGTTGATGACTCTCACGCAAATTATGCAGCAGATCACATTCCCCATGCAGAGCTTTTTATCTCTCCAGAGGAGAGCCATTTGATGTGGTTCAGCGCCTATAATGGGGCCATTGAAGAAAAAATGGGTGTATTTTGCAGCAGTAAAGAGGCCTCCCTACACACTTTATATTGTGTTTCGGTAAAGTGTATAGAGATAAGAGAAATGTCTCATGCGTAAGAGGATCGAATCGTCAGACGTTATTTCAATTGTCTATAACATCTCGCACGAATACAATCTTCACTCCCCCTTGATCCCGAAACGGTCTTGATAAGCTGATACGCCAAGCATGGGTGGCCGTTCCACATCTTCAATATGATTGATCTCAAGACCAAAACGCTCAGGTTCATGAACGATAGTCTTCATACTCCGATTGGCAAGATTCAAAATTTGGATACCAGAACGTTTCTCTAAGCGGGCAATGAGAACCTGCAAAATCGCGAATGACATCTTGCTCAGGCCAACCAGAGGTTGGTTGTAATGAATCCGGACTTCTAAATCCGTTTGAGCAATTGCATTCAAACCGAACTTTTCCAGCAAATCAATCAACAGCCCAGTTTCAACACCATAGCCGCTGAAGAAGGGTACCTGCTCAAGAGCGGATCGACGACCTGCATACTCCCCTGACAAAGGCTGAATAATGCCCGACAATTCCGGATAGAACAGATTGAAGATGGGACGAGCCACGAGTTCAGTCACGCGGCCTCCGCCAACCCCCTGTAATTTGTCATCAACAGCAATCGGGCGTTGGTAAAAGCCCTTCACATATTGAATATGCGGGTGCTTCAGCAACGGCCCCAATAACCCATAGATAAAACGAGGGTGAATGTTGGTGATGTCGGTATCAACCCAGGCAATAAGATCGCCTTTGAGAAGATACAAACTCTTCCAGAGGGCCTCGCCTTTGCCAATATAAATCCCTTCTTCTGGCAAAACCTCTTGATGGATAAAGGTTGGAATGCCCAGATCCTGTGCAATCTGAACGGTCCGATCTGTTGAGTTGCTGTCAATCAAGACGATTTCATCAATCAGCGGAACCTCATCCATCAGCACTGTTTTGAGAGTCTGAATGACATTGCCAATTGTATTTTCTTCATTCAGAGCTGGAAGCCCGATACTAATGATGACGCCCTGTTTTTCTTTTAAGGCCATCAGATACCGCAAATCGGCAAACTCGTCTGAATGAAATGTGTTCTGAGCAAACCAGCGATCAACCTGAGTCGACAGGTTTTCATCCCCTAGATTTGTGAGCAAGTGCGGGACATGAAATTTAAGTGCTTCCGGTTGGATCGCGCGAACAAGAACGATTGGCAGTGCCGTTCGTTCGTAAAGCCGCTGAATTACAGGCCCCGCTGTGATGTTAAACTGCCCTGCCCATTGAGGACGAACGCCCAGAACAATGCTTTTATGCGTGCTCGCTTCGCGCAGGATGCCCTCTGCAATACCGCTCACGGTTGTCACCGTCCGTTGAATTTGGGGGTCAGCACGCATCAACATTTCCAGATCCGGGGCAATCTTCTGCCGATCTGTGGCATGAAATAATGTCACGGATGAGTCGCCAGCCAGGACCTTGGCAACATGCAGCCCAAGCGAGAGATTGGGCCCCCCGCGCAGTGACAGAAGCACAGGGCCTTCTTCCGGTTGCCAGTTGTCTCCAACAAGCAAGATATTACAGGGCGCTATGACAAGGATATCATCTGTGCTGAGGCCCCCGGTAGTTTCGATGAGGCCTTGCCATTGAACAATCAGAAGGTCAATCTTGAGGTCACGCACATCATCCATTATGCGACGAATGGGGTGATGCTCAACATGAATGTGTACATGATCATGAATCAAGGGGTCTTCAAGGGCAACTTGAAATGCATCGCGCCACTGCCGTGCGGCTCTTGCACCTTCGCTTAATGACTGATCAATGGGAACAGTGACCATCCCTCGTAAGTAAATTTCTCCATGATGAGGTGTAAACTGCTTTGCCAACTGGCACCACATTTTGAGCTGAGTGTCATGATGCAGAGCCAATAAGACATTATAAGAATGCTTGTCCGACATTTATCCTCCAGGCAATTTCCTAAAATTGTCCTCTAAAATCGCTTCTGATCCGCATATCCCGTGCCAAGATCTGTGCTTTTCCTTATGTTTGAGGTTCTCTCCCTGATCTCTGTTTTTCAAAACGGTTCAGGAGAGGAACAATCTGATTCTGCAAGATCACATCCCAGCGATAGTTATGACGAATGCGTGATTTCAAGCGATGGCCTGAACTCGTCACAAAGTAATTCCCTATTACGTCAGCGATCGTCTCAGGCGCGTCACGCACCGGATCGAAATAAAAGACATCATCCTGGCCCGTTTGATGAATGGGTGGCAGATCGGAGCAAAAAATGGGCAGCCCAACCAGGCCGGCTTCTAAAATGGGAATTCCCAGACCTTCCTGAAGGCTCGGAAAGAAGAGCGCATCCGCGATCTGATACAAATTCGCCATCGTTGTATCATCGGGGATAAAGGGGGGGGCATTGAGTTCGTAGAGAAAGTGAACACATTCTTGCAATCCCAATGTGCTGCGAAGTTCCAGAAGTTCGCCCAGGTAGCCGGAATTAAGCGGATTATGCGGCCCAGGGGGGCCCGTGATAATGAGACGATAATCCCGTTGATCGCGCATTTTCAACGCGGCCATCATGTGCAGCCCCAACTCAATATTCTTTCGACGGGTCAGCCGTGCAGGCAGAAGCAGCAGCACATCTGCATCCAGAATGTGCAACGTGTTCTCAATCTGGCGCATCTCAGGTGTCCATTGGAGGAATCCAGGAAGATCCACACCAGGTGTGATAACAGCGATTTCATCAGGAGAGATTTGAAACAACTCTGCCATTTCCAGACGACGCGCATCTGAGATCCCCACATAGGGCGTTTCGGGCCAGGGCTGCCGAAGCAAATCCCAGGGATAGCCTGCATGAAGCTCAGATTGATATTGCTCATTTGTCCACGCCAGATCTGCACACCAGGCAATACAGGGAAAGTTGAGACGATGAAGCGCCACAGTGAGGGGTAAGTTTTTATTCATTGTATGGACATTGTGAACGATGCAAAGACCGCAACCTGCCAGGGCACGACGAAGGGCTTGTTCCTGATGGTCAACCAATATGTGAAAGTCGTTTGAGACAATCCCTTGATCAAGCTCTTTTTTAACGGCCAGAACCTCAGGAGCGCTTGACCCCAAAAGCGGCTCAATATAGGACTCAACGCGGTTATCGAAGGAAGACCCTGATCCACTGATAACACGCACGTTGTATCCCAGATCGGCCAGACCTCTTGCATGATACAGGATGGTTAGCTCAACACCCCCAACCACAGGTGGACCTGCATAGTGTAAAATGGCAATCTGTTTCCCCATACCTCATCCCTTCTTTAAATGGCAATACCCCGTTTTTATGGTTCTTCCGCAATTCGATGTTGTTGGCGAATCACTCAAACAAGTTCAGAAACCGGATTTTTAGAGCAAAAGCTTCCAACATCCAGCTCAAAACGATAAATGTTTCATGCGTGATTTGAGTTCGCCAACAACATCAACGTGTAGAACTTCGCAGCTCATATCATTGGTGGTAGGCTTTTCCAAAGAAATAGCCGTTCCCATTCAGAGAGGGGCAATACGAACAAACCATTTTTGGATCGTCGTCCGTGATTATCTTGTGGCTTGTCCTTTTAATCTACATCGTCTTGGTCTCTGTTTTAATCTGGAAAAGCCGTAGAGAAATGAGCCGTGAAAAGAGCATCTTTCATCTGGTTCATCTCTGCAAGGCACCAGATTCTACATAAAGTGAGCCGTTTTTATGAACACAAAAATTGTCTCTGAAATTGGGCTTCAAAGG
>DAOTUR010000391.1:0-2504 GCA_034436915.1 Anaerolineae bacterium | reverse complement strand
GATACAAGTCATCATGAGAATAGCTTGACGGGTATTCATCCTTCGCATTATACTCGGCCAGTTCATTTCATCGGGGCGTGGCGCAGTCCGGCTAGCGCGCTTGCTTTGGGAGCAAGAGGCCGCAGGTTCGAATCCTGCCGCCCCGACAAAAATGGCCTTTTTCTCATCTGGCGTGAGAATTAAGCCTACATAGTTTTTGCCCTTGGAGAGAGCGAATGCGTATGGAGCGGACCGACATGGATGTCGGCTCGCGAATATCCATTCGCTTTTTCGATTCAAGGAGCAAAGTATGAAACACAGACAGCCGCTGTTAAAGCACACGCAGATCATCCGACTCGGACGCATCCTCGATATGCTGTATACACCCAAAGAGTTGGCCAGGGAAATTGAGGTAACGCCTGATACGATCTATCGATCCTATCTCGCCGCAGGCCTGCCCCACGTCCGCGATAGGAAAGGCATCTGGATCCACGGCCCCGCGTTTGTCAGCTGGGCAAAGTTGACAATATCCAAACATCGCCGCAAACGGGCGCCGCTTCCTGAAGGCACAGCCTGGTGCATGCGCTGTAACGTGCCAATCGCGATGGAAGCCCCGCAGGTCAAATATGCCAACCGCTATATTGAGATCATGCAATCGCATTGTCCCCATTGCAAATGTCTGGTCAATCGCGCCCGTGCCAAGCAGCCAGCAGCGAGGCCGCAATGATCAACCGCCAAAACTGGATGGATACCAACGCCTGGCTGCATCACCTGGAACACAACCTCGGCAGGCATACAAAGACCATTCAAAAATATCGGGTTTCCCTGCGTCACCTATTGGAGTGGGCAGACGAGAAAACCCTGCCCAATGCCCGTCTCATCGATCCTGCGTTCCCAACCTATTTGATCACCGCGCGCAATGATGGCAAAGCGGTCCGACTCAGCTACACCTCCATGTATAAGACCCTGGCCACCGCACGATCTTTTTTTCAGTATGCCCGCATGGAGTGGCCGCCGCGCTACGCCAAACTATCAGACAGCTGGGTCAACCTGCTCTATCCCAACGCCAACTGCAAACCCGCGCCCCAACTCGACGACCACCAGTTTTACACCATCGAAGAGATGTACGCCATCGCGGCCGTTTCTACGGAAACACTCCGCGAAGCGCGTGCCCAGGCCGCCGCATGCCTGCTCTTCCTGTCAGGCATGCGCAGCGACACCCTCTGCTCTCTGCCCATCCAATGCGTAGACATTCCCAATCGTCGCATCTATCAGATCCCCAGCATGGGACCCCGCACCAAAAACAACAAAGCCGCCATCACCTATCTGCTGGAGATCCCAGAGCTGCTCGCGGTCATCACCGCCTGGCACAACCGCCTGCAGGAATTGGATCCCAAATCACTCTGGTATCCAATTCTCAACCATGATGGCATGCAGCTCATCGAGTCCGCCCGCGCCATCGAAGGCCGCAGCGGCAGCATCAGAGATGACCTCCCCTTCATTTGTAAAAAAGCGGCCGTCAAATATTTATCCCCCCATAAATTCAGGCATGGGCACATCGTCTACGCCCGCAACCGCGCCCGCAACATGGGCGAGCTCAAAGCCATCTCGCAGAACGTGATGCACGCCAACAGCATCATTACCGATCAAATCTATGGCGGGCTGACATCCAACCAGGTCCAGAGTGTGATCTCGCGCCTGGGCACCCAAGAGCAAGACAACAAAAGTGATATCCTGCTCTTGATTGAAAAACTAAAGGCGCAGCTATAAAGCGATTATCTTGTCTAAATACCCTTCAAAACGATTGAAGATATCCAGGGTAGCGGCATACCCTGGTTTATTTTGTTTCTGCGCTGGGCTTCGAAGGGTATTAAATAAAACCTTCAACGATTGCTTGCCCTTGCGGATCCGCAGCAGGGATGCTGGGTCATGCTTGAGGAGGGTAAGTTTGTCCTGGGCAGGCTTGATGGCCATATTGACGTAGGCATATTGTTTAATGTCGATCAGCGCCAATTGAACGCGGTTCAAATCGCTCTGACGGCCGCGGCGCAACTTGACCTCGATCCGATTGAAAATAATGATCGAGCGGGTAATGCTCACGTTTAGTTTCTGGATGTAATCAGCATCAAACTTTATTTGCGATTTTTTATCGGGCATAGCTTGCTCCTATCGGACGATGATCACGCACGGCTCATCACAATCCACCACGATTGGCGTCTGCGTAGGGGTTGAGGTGGGTGAACTGGTCATCGTGGGGGTATAGGTAAGAGTGGGCGTCACTGTGGGCGTTGTTGTAAATGTAACAGTCGGAGTCAATGTTTGCGTCGCGCTCGGCGTAGGGGTCAAAGTTGAGGTAGCTGTAGATGTGGGTGTTTGCGTTGCAGTGGGTGAAAATACAGCACACGGGGAAGAATCCCTGACGTTGCCAGATTGAGACACGATCCCCAAGCCCTGAGCAAATACGGAATAGCCAGCATAAACATTATTAGTCGCCGTGATACCTGTGCCACCGCTTAGATACAATG
>DAOTUR010000390.1:0-4889 GCA_034436915.1 Anaerolineae bacterium | reverse complement strand
GGCACGATGCATCGTGCCCCTACAAAAGACCAAACAGGGCGTTACGATCAAGACGATGGCTCAAAAACAGCATGATGACCCTGTTTTGAGATTACAAATTCCATTATCAAACGGCTTCTACGACACTTACAAGTAAAATCCCTGCATAAAGTTTAGCGGATGATAAGTCTATGATGAATAACGAATCTCCCCAAAAAAACATGACAGATATCCTTGCCACCCTCAAGAGCATCGCGGAGGCCGTCGTCCGCGCTGCCGAAGCCGGCTCATTACAGCAGGTGTTCCAGCAGATTGCTCATGTGGCCCAGCGCCTTGTCGGGACGCGCTATGCGGCACTTGGCATTCCCAGCGAACATGGCACGATGAAATATTTTGAGGTGGCCGGGCTGAGTGAGGATGATATCAAGCAAATCGCTCATCCGCCAATTGGTCGCGGACTGCTCGGCGTCATCATGCATGATCAGGAGATATTGCGGCTTGAGCATATGACCGACGACCCGCGCAGCAGCGGCTTCCCTGCCAATCATCCCCATATGGACAGCCTGCTCGGCGTGCCGATCAAGATTGGGCAGACGCTGTTTGGCATGTTGTATCTGACGGATCGCCGCGATGGGCAGCCCTTCAGCGAAGAAGATCAGTGGCTGGTCGAGTCGCTGGCGGGCTATGCGGCGCTGGCGATTACGGGCAGCAACCTGACCGAACAGCGCAGCCGCCTCACCCTGCTGGAAGAACGCGAACGGGTGGGCATGGAAATGCACGACGGCAGCATACAACTGATATATGCCATTGGAATGCAGCTTGAACTGCTCAAGCTTACGCACCCCGAGATCAAGAGCGACTTGGACAAAGCCACTCGCAGTCTGGATTCTGTAATTGAAGATATCCGCCGCTATATTTTGAATCTCAAGGTCGCCGGCTATGAACAGCAAACGATGCGGGCCAGCCTGCTGGATGTTGTCGCCCGTTTGCATCACTCCGACGCATTGGATGTCCATGTCAAAGCGCCAGATCGCCAGCCGCCGTTTGCCCCGCCCGTCGTGGAAGCCGTCTGCCAGATTGCCTATGAAGCGGTCAGCAATATCATTCGCCATTCTCACGCCACCCAAGCCTTCATTGATGTATCCCAAGGCAATCATCAGTTTGTGATGGTGATCCACGATAACGGTCACGGTTTCAGCCCCACGCCTTCCAGCAGCCATGAGGGCCTCGGCTTACGTAATATGATGCAGCGGGCCAGAATCTTCGGCGGCGATATCGAGATTGAGAGCACGCCCAACGAAGGCACGCGCTTGACGCTGCGGCTGCCGATTTAGTCGCTTTGGGAGGATGTCGCACCTAACACCATCCATAATCAGGAGCCTCCCAAAACAAGGAGGCTCCTGATTATTTCTATCGTTCATTCAACCAATACCTTACGCCAAAATTCAGAGTACCTGAAAAAGCAGGATTTTGGCGAAAATTTGGCACTTTGTGACCTTTTATAAGCCAAATTTTGGGGTCAAATGTAATCATTCACCTCTTCATGCAAATTTTAGGTTCGTAGGGGCAGGATGCATCCTGCCCCCTATGCACCAACTTAAGACAGTCCATCTTTTAAGGACATTGCTCGCCGCGTTGTCGCAGGCTAAAGCCGTCCGCCTACAGCCACAAAGCCCCATGAATGGGGCTCATGGCGAGGGAGCAGGCGCGTTTATAGCCCCGTTTACGGGGCTTCGTACTCCCTAGACAGACGGCTTTAGCCTCTGGTGAGAGCGGATGCCGCGGGCTGATCAGAGGCCACATATCCTTAAGTTGCTGTCTATTGGGCAGGATATATCCTGCCCACGCTGAATCCCCTACAAACCATCAGGGCGCGATGCATCGCGCCCCTACCAGAGATTTTGTCGCGTGGATAGATGAACAATTACATTTTTAATATTCTGATGATACAATGAGGCCAAATCGAACGTGGAATAAAGAGGTGTCCCCTGGATACACTGGAATTGGCGCGATTCATTGTTGATATCATTGAAGAGCGTAAAGGCGAACATATCGTGTTGTTGGATCTGCGTCCCGACGCGATCATTGCAGACTTTTTCATCCTGGCGAACGGCAACAGTGATCGTCAGCTCCGTGCGCTGAATGACTACATCCGCGAGGGTGTGAAAGAGAAGCTCAACGGGAAAATTCCTCTGTCGCAAGAGGGAACAGCCGAGAGCGGTTGGCTGCTGCTAGATTACGGCGCGGTGGTGGTGCATCTCTTCACCGAGGAGAAGCGCGAGTATTACGATTTACACGGCCTGTGGAGCAAGAACGCTAACATTCTTCTCAGCATCCAATAATCTCCTCCAAGCGTATTCCTGCTCATGGGCGCACACAAATGCGCCCCGCTGCTCATGCATCTTACAGAATTTGAACCTTTGTGCCAAATTTCTGTAAAATTCATTCTATTTCTCTCAAAAACGATACAATAGAGAGAAATGTGCAGAGCAGGAATCAATCACATGACCACTACCCTTCGCCAACTCAGCGGTGAGAGCATCGGTCAGTACGAACTCCGTGAGTTGTATGGCATCGGTGGTATGGGTGCCGTGTATCGCGCCTATCATCGCACGCTGGACAGAGATGTCGCCTTTAAGGTGATGTCGCTGACCTATGCCATGCAAACCGAGTTCATCGAACGCTTCGGGCGAGAGGCCAAACTCGCCGCCTCGTTGGAGCACCCCAATATTGTGCCCGTGTATGATTACGGGGCCATGCAAGAGTGGCAGTATGTCGTCATGCGTTTGCTCACGGGCGGCTCAATGGCTGAGCGGATTGAGCAGATGAAGGGCAAGCCACCCTCGATTGATGAAATTTCGCAGCTTCTTCATCAATTGGCCGGGGCGCTCGATTATGCCCATTCGCGCAACATCGTTCACCGCGACATCAAATCCAACAATATCATGTTCGACTCACACGGCACGCCGTATGTGGTCGATTTTGGTATTGCCAAGCTGATCCAGGACAACAGCACCCGTCTCACGGCGGATGGCCTGACCGTCGGCACACCTACGCATATGGCCCCGGAGCTGTGGGATGGCGAAGATGCCTCGGCCGCGTCCGATCAGTATGCGCTGGCGATTGTCGTCTATGAACTGCTGACGGGCCGTGTGCCATTCACCGCCACCAATCCGTTTGCGCTCATGTCGCGGCATATGCAGGAGACGCCGGAGTCGGTGCAAAAATATGTGCCGCAGCTCAACAGCGATATTGATATGATCCTGTGGCGGGCGATGGCAAAGGATAAGACTGAGCGCTATCCCAGCGTGATGGCCTTCTCCAAAGATTTCGCCTCCGTCGCGCAGCGGATGCCGGAGGTAGAAACAGGCTTTTTCACGATGGAGCTGCGGCGGCACCTGGTCGGGACAGATCCAAACGCCAAGCCCGCTAATATCAATACGCCTGCCTTTGGGCCAGGCGCAATCCCCTCGACGCCACCCGCCACACGCGCTGTGCCGCCGCCCACCAATCCGGCGGGCGTTGGGGCCGGACGTCCACAGATCAAATCGTTGTCGTCGCTGCCCAAAGCGCCGGTTGCAGCCTCCATCCCGTCGGCCCTGCCCAAAGCGCCGCCCAATCCTACAGTCATCCCCACACCTGATCTGACGAAAAACAGGCCGCCCGTTGTGAGCGCCAATGCCAACGCGGTCAAGCCCAAGCGTACCGCGCCGCTGCCGCCCATTGGGGAGGTGGCACGACCTATTGAGTCGGTTAAAGCAGGGGAGTCGCTGAAAGCAGAGGAGCCCGTCAGAGAGCGCATCGTGTTTGTGGAGCGCAAAGACAAGCCCACACCCACCCCGCAGGCCGCTGGATGTGCTAGTGTGCTGGTGGATTCGTTCATCAATTTACTCGGCCTGACCATCTCCTCCACCATCCGTGCCGCCGTATCGCTTGTTGTCTCAAGCCTCGTCACACTCGCGTTCATCATTGGCGGAATATTCCTCGTCATCAATCTTGCGAGGAGTCCCTCCATCCGCAATCTCGCCAATCAGCTACGGGCCTCGATTGCCGCGATTGGATCACAGGCGGCGCAGTCGGGCATCCAGCCCTCGTTTACTGTGCCAACCCCACAGCCCGTCCAACAACAACTGCCGCCTCCGCCACTACCACCAGGGCGGGGCGGGCCGCCACCAGCACCGCGCTAAGGGTCTCGTATGGATGTTTCGCCGCTGGTTGCGCTTGGGCCACAGGTCTGGGTTTACACCGCCCGTGATGGCAGCAGGACGCAGCCCAATATTGGCGTGATTTGCACAGCACAGCACACGATCCTCATCGACGCGGGCAGCAGTCCGCGTCATGCGCGGCGTGTGCTGGCTGATTTGTACGCCCAGGGCTTTCCGCCTGTCCGCACCCTGATTTATACGCATCATCACTGGGATCATGTGCTCGGTAGCACCAGCTATCATCCCACGCGGGTGATTGCTCATGATCGGTGTGCTGCCGCCCTCAAGTCATGGACGCAGCGCCATTGGGCCATCTCCACGCTGCGTGACGAGATACAGCGTACTCCCGAACTCACCGCCCGCAATCAGGCCGTGATCGAGGTGCTTGAAGATTGGCACGAGATGCGTCTTGCCATGCCCAATCTCACGTTTACGGATGAACTGACGCTGTATGAGGATGATCTGTCGATTACGGTGCGGCATGTGGGCGGCGCGTATGCCGATGATTCGGTGGTCGTACAAACATCAAGCGGGGTACTGTTTGTGGGGGATTGTTATACATCGGCTGATGGCAGCGATGCTCTCGATATCACGATGCTGGAGAGGCTGCTGTCGTATGGCAACCGCGTGATTGTCGATGGGCATCACGCGCCGCGCACACCCGCCGATATCCGCGCCCTGATTGCTGACGCATAGGCTCGCAAA
>DAOTUR010000389.1:0-1788 GCA_034436915.1 Anaerolineae bacterium | reverse complement strand
TTCACGAGCGGCTATTTGCTGCGCGACGTGATCGATAAGATCGACGGCATCCACTTCACCAGTAGTGAGGAAATCCACACGCTCAGCCACCTGTATGAGTCGCTCCTGCGCGAAATGCGTGATTCGGCGGGGGACAGCGGCGAATTCTACACGCCGCGCTCCGTTGTGAAGTTCATGGTCAAGGTGATCAACCCGCAGTTGGGCGAAACCGTGCTTGATCCGGCGTGTGGCACGGGCGGCTTTCTGGTTGAGACGTATGAACACTTCTTCGCTACAAAGCAGATCAACACGGTTGAAGATCGCCGTATTCTGCAAAATGAAACGCTGTTCGGCGGCGAAGCGAAGTCCCTGCCCTATTTGTTGGCACAGATGAATCTACTGCTGCACGGGCTGGAGTCGCCTAACATCGATTACGGGAATGCGCTACGCCATAAACTCAGCGAGATTGGCGACCGTGACCGGGTAGACATCATCCTGACCAATCCGCCGTTTGGCGGCGAGGAGGAACGCGGCATTCTAGGTAACTTCCCGTCAGATAAGCAGACCGCCGAAACCGCGCTGTTGTTCTTGCAGTTGATCATGCGGAAACTGCGGCGTGTGCCGAAGCCGGGCAGAGCGGGGATCGTTGTGCCGAATGGGACGCTATTTGCTGATGGGGTGGCGGCGCGGCTCAAGGCGGAACTGCTGACCGACTTCAATCTGCACACGATTGTGCGGCTGCCCAACGGCGTATTCGCGCCATACACCAGCATTCCGACGAACCTATTGTTCTTTGACCGTTCCCACGCTACCCGCGACATTTGGTACTATGAGATCGCGCTGCCGGAAGGACGCAAGAACTACACCAAAACACAGCCGATGCAGTATGAAGAATTCGCGGACTGTATCGCGTGGTGGAACAACCGGACGGAGAGCGAACAAGCGTGGAAGGTTCGCGCTCAGGATGTCATCGTCCGGGACGGACAAGGCGGGGTCGTATCGGTCAATCTGGATGTGAGCAACCCGAACCGCGCCGCCGATCTCGCACATCGTTCGCCGGAGGAATTGATCGAGAGCATCCTCGACAAGGAACAGCAGATCGCCGCGATTATGGAAAATATCCGCGCAATGGTGAAGAAGCGCCCATGAAGCTGCCTTATCTGGAAAACGCCTACGTGCCAGAAGCCAAAATCGTCGAGTATCTTCTCAATCTCAAACATGAAGATGGTGGGGGAAAAGCCATCTTTTTCCTGCGATTTGGCTTTACAATAGAACAATGGGAAGTGATGGCGGCGGCACTGCTGATGCACGTGGGAGCCTACGAGGTCGCTGGTGTACAGCCAAAGCCGCCCACGCACATCAATTATTCGGTTGAAGGTGCGATTGTGTCACCGGACGGGCGCAACCCACAGATACGCACGGTGTGGGCGATTGATACCGACAGTACACGACCACGTTTTGTCACGGCTTACCCTTTGTGAAACGAGGACACGATGATAAAGGAATTTGAACGCGCTGTCGTGGTCGTTGACCTGCCCGACGATGGCATTATGACCGGGGATGTTGGCACGGTGGTCGATATCACCACCGACGGGCAGGGCGTGACGCTGGAATTCTTTAATTTTGCGGGCAAAACGGTTGCTGTTGTGCCGATGAGTATCCATGAGGTGCGCCCGGTCGGGATAAACGATCGGATGCAGGCACGCGCCGCGCAGACGGCGTGACCAGCACAATTCCCGAATTTGAGTGGGCGGTGCTGTTGGAAGATATAGCCGATGGCGGCTTTGAGCATATACCGTTCAAGGCGGG
>DAOTUR010000388.1:0-4482 GCA_034436915.1 Anaerolineae bacterium | reverse complement strand
CATCTGCCGTAAACGCCGGAGGCTTGGCTTACGCCAAGACTTCCACCGACTGAGACAGTATGAGATGATGCCCCATCTCATAGACGAGTCTATCAGAAAAAGTGGTTTGTGCTCCTACGTCTTATATCGCCATGCCTGAAGGCAGGGGCTTTACGGCTCTTTTTCGGTAAATTCCGCGTCTACAACATCTTCATCAGGTTTTTGTGCGCCGGGTGCGCCATCTGTCGCCCCGTCCTGATACATGCGCGATCCAAGCGTCTGCATATGCTTGTTCAGATGCTCAATCGCTTCGTTGATCTGCGTCGCATTGTCGCTGTCTTTCACCGCATTGAGGGCGGCGATGCGCGTCTGCGTCTCCGTCTTGTCGGCTTCGGGGATGCGATCCCCATAATCACGCAGGAACTTCTCAGCCTGGAAGACGGCGCTGTCGGCCTGATTCTTCACTTCGGCTGATTCTTTGCGCCTGGCATCTTCGGCGGCATGTTTCTCCGCTTCCTTCACCATTGCGTCGATTTCCTTGTCGGACAGACCGCTGCCCGCCGTAATGGTGATCTTCTGTTCGCGGCCTGTGCCCTTGTCCTTGGCGCTCACGTTCAGGATGCCGTTGGCGTCGATGTCAAAGATGACTTCGATCTGCGGCACGCCGCGTGGGGATGGGGGGATGCCATCGAGGATGAAGCGGCCCAGACTCTTGTTATCGCCCGCCATCGGACGCTCGCCCTGCACGACATGGATTTCCACCTGAGGCTGATTTTCCGACGCAGTGGAGAAGACCTGTGTCTTGTGGGTTGGCACGGTGGTATTGCGCTCAATGATCGGGGTTGCCACGCCGCCCAATGTCTCGACACCCAATGTCAGCGGGGTCACGTCGAGCAGCAGAATATCCTTGACATCGCCGCCGAGCACGCCCGCCTGGATCGCCGCGCCGAGCGCCACGACTTCATCAGGATTGACGCCTTTGGTGGGTTCTTTGCCAAAGAATTTACGTACGGCCTCCTGAATGGCAGGCATACGGGTCATGCCGCCAACGAGCAGAACCGCGTCGATCTGATTCTTCTCGATCTTGGCATCCTTCAACGCCTGTTCTGCCGGGCGGATCGATTTCTGCACCAGATCATCCACGAGCTGTTCCAGCTTGGCGCGGGTGAGAGTGATGTTCAGATGCTTAGGGCCGCTGGCATCGGCGGTGATGAAGGGCAGGTTGATATCCGAACTCTGGGTAGTGGAGAGTTCAATCTTGGCCTTCTCTGCGGCTTCTTTCAGGCGCTGGAGGGCCTGCTTGTCCTTGCGCAGATCAATCCCGTTTTCCTTCTGGAAGGCATTGGCCAGCCATTCGATGATGCGCTCATCGAAGTTGTCACCGCCGAGGTAGGTATCGCCGTTGGTGCTCTTGACTTCAAACACGCCTTCGGCAATTTCCAGGATCGTAATATCGAACGTGCCGCCGCCCAGGTCATACACGGCCACGATGCCATCTTTGCGCTCGTTCATGCCATAGGCCAATGACGACGCGGTGGGTTCGTTGATGATACGCATGACTTCGAGGCCGGCAATTTTGCCCGCGTCTTTGGTCGCCTGGCGCTGGGCATCGTTGAAATAGGCCGGGACGGTAATGACCGCCTGATCAACCTTTTCGCCCAGATAGGCTTCGGCATCAGCCTTGATCTTTTGCAGGATCATGGCCGACACTTCCGGCGGGCTGTACTCACGTCCGGCCATTGTCACGCGCACATCACCATTTTGTGCGGCAGTGACGGTGTAAGGCACATGCTTGAGGGCATCCTGAACCTGCTGATCCTGGAAACGGCGGCCCATAAAACGCTTGACAGAGAAGACGGTGTTTTCCGGGTTCACAACGGCCTGATTGCGGGCGACTTTGCCCACGAGCCGTTCGCTGCCTTTCATTGCTACCACAGAAGGAATCAGATTGCTGCCTTCTGATGACGGGATCACCGTCGGCTGACCACCTTCAATGACGGCCACCACCGAATTCGTTGTCCCAAGATCGATCCCGATAATACGACCCATGTTATCCTGTGCTCCTCATATGAGAACGAGTGAAATGAAGGTGAATTAGCCAGCCACGCGCACCAGCGCCGGACGCAAAACCCGTTCGCCGCTGAGATAGCCTTTTTGCAATGTGACGGTGACATGCCCGCCGGGGATATCGTCGGTGCTGGCGTCTGTCCCGATGGCCTCATGGAAGCGCGGGTCAAACGGCTGGCCTGTGGGATCAATGCGCTGCACAGAAAATTCTTCGAGCAACTTATCGAACTTGCGCTGAATGAGGGCGGTGCCGCTCACCCAGGAATTCGATTTCAGATCTTCGGGGATGTTTTGCACGGCCCGCTCAAAATCGTCAATGACAGGCAGCATTTTGCTGAGGGCATCCAGAGCGGCCCGCTCACGCGATTCCTTGATTTCCCGATCCGTGCGTTTTTTGTAGTTCAAAAATTCAGCCCGTGAACGCTGCCAGCCCTCAAGATTGGCCTGGGATTCGCGGCGCAGGGCGTCGATATCGCCACCGCCGCTGCCATTGGCCTCCTGGGTTTTGACAGCCTCGGATGGGGCTGTCCCCTCTTGCGGGGACTCCATCTCGGGGTTCATCTCATCGGTCATACAGGGACTTCCTCTAGGCAGAATCCGCCTATATACGTGCCATCGCTCAAACAGCATCAGTGTACCGAAGCTGTCTATGAATCGTATTAGCAATAAACAAGATACGCGCAAAGATTGGGGAACACCCCTCCCCGGCCCTCCCCACTGCGTAGAGAGGGAGGAGGGAGAGGTAAAAGCCCCTCCTTGCGAAGCGGGGAGGGGTCTACGCAGTGGGGAGGGGTTGGGGTTACCCCCGATTATTGGGCGGTGGCAACTCTCCCACATCATCGCTGTCCCGATACAGCGTGCCGAGCATTTCGGTCATCAGCCGCGCAATATGCCGTACCGCGCTGATCGCCCGTGTATAGTTGATATGGGTTGGCCCCAGCACGCCGAGCGCTCCGCTCATCTGGCCGGGGACGCCGTAATGACTCAAGACCATGCTCACCTGGCTCAGTTCGCCCCAGCGCCCCTCGCCCGCGATGACGACATGCACATCCTCATTCGCGCCGGGCAGCATTTGCGACAGCACCATATCGAGAAAGGCCCGCTCCTCAAACAGACGCACGGCCTGCTGCACGCCATCGCCCGCCGGGAAGGTGTTGATGATCTCGCTCAAGCCATCCCGATACAGCGAGGGCAGCGCATGAAGATCGCCCTGGCCCATCAGATCGGCGGCAATATCGCTGACTTCACGCTCCAACACGCTCAAGCTGTGGCTTTTCACGCGCACCTCTGTCGCGCTGAGATTGGTGAACAGCCCATTGAGGCGGTTGGCCGTCTCGGTGAGCATATTTTGCGCCAGAGTATCCGCCAGATTTAACATGCGCTGATGCACGACGCCGCCTTGCAGCACCAGCACCAGCAGCGCCAGCCGCCCCTGAATCGCAATCAATTCGATGTGTTTGAAGCGGCTTGTGCCTGTGGTGGGCGGCGTCACGAGCGCAGCGCTCTGGGCGGTGCGGGCCAGCGTGGTCGCGGCCTGATTGAGCCACTGCTCCATGACGAGCGGCAGCGCCCGAAAACGATGGTCGATCTGGCGCTGTTCTGTCAGGCCCAGTTCGGGCCGCTGCATGAGATTGCGGACAAAATAGCGATAGCCCAACGTCGTCGGGATGCGTCCGGCGGAGGTGTGCGGCGCGGCCAGATAGCCCATTTCTTCCAGGCGGGCCATCTCATTGCGGACGGTGGCGGTGCTGATATCGAGGCTCTGCTTTTCCACCAGCGTGCGTGAGCTGACGGGTTCGGGCGTCTCGGTGTAGGCTTGAACGATCAGAGTCAAAATCTCTTGCTGACGGCGTGTCAGTTCTGGGAAATACGGTTCGTCGCTCATAGGGATTTCAGGGTGGCATGGATCATTGTTGGTATTGTAGCATTAAAGTGTAAACGTCCCGTAACAGCCAAAGATTCACCAACAAGCGCGGGAATCCCCTGCCTTTAGGCATGAGGATGAAGAATGTCGTTCTGTTGGGTGCATTTCAAGTTAGTGCGAATGCGGGAGGTCTTTCATAACCAGCTTCAAATCTTGAGGTGGCTCGCACCAAAGTGAAATGCACCCCGTTCTGTTGAGATTGTTGACACCTTAAAAGATCGATTATATGATTCAAACATGAAACTCACCGCTGTGGTTCAACTTCTTCCAACTCCACAACAAACCCAAACACTTCTCAAAACCCTTGAGAATGCCAATGCAGCCTGCCAGTCGATCAGCCAAACAGCCTGGCAAAATAAGACGTTCAGCGCTTTCTCCCTTCACAAACTCGTTTAGTAACTACTCAGGCTGGTTTTTATGGTACAAATTAATTCATCGTCAATATACCAACCGTCAAATTAAACAGAATAGTTGAGAAATATCTCAACTTGGAAAAATCCCAACTCTGTGTA
>DAOTUR010000387.1:0-9017 GCA_034436915.1 Anaerolineae bacterium | reverse complement strand
GAGTCCTGAATTGCCTAAGCGCCTATAACGCATACGAATATCACCTTTTACGTGAGTCTGTCCAAAGGGCAAGCATAGCGCAAAGGCTGAGGCGGGGCAACGCGGCATAATGAGATGGTTATAACCACTCATCAAACATTATTTGACGAGTTCATCCCAGAATTTTTTGGCGTCAATTTCGCGGAATCCGCTTGGATTGATGACATAGGCTTTGCTTTGCATATACATCATGAGACGATGCTGGCGCGTTTCCTTGAGATGTTTGGCGACATCGGGCAGCACCTGACGATCTTTGGCAATGATTGTGCCTTTGACCTCCACCCACACGCCCAAATCAGGCAGATAAAAATCAACGAGATAGCCCGCGTCTCCCAACGCCTCGCTCTCATAGAACCAGCGAATATTGCGCTCATCGAGTTCCGCCGCAAAGCGAATCTCAAGCTGTGAGCGCATCGAAACGCCTTTATAGATCCCTGGTCGCGCCCCAGGTCGGCGGCCTGCCCCATGCTGCGGGGCTGCGTTCGGGTCTATGATTGTTTCAGCACGAGCTTTGATGGTTTCTTCGCGTTTGAGGCGTTTGGCCTCTTCGCGGACATTTCGTAGCTCCACAGCTCGTCTCTCTTTGTAGCGTTTTTCGAGCATGTTATTCACTGTGGCATCGGGCCAATAAGGATGAAAGCCCATACAAGACCATTGGCTTCCAGCTTCAGCATTTAGAAGTACCGTGAGATGTTCAGCCATCTCCGCCAAATTTTTGGCATAAACATACTGATCCTCTGTTTTACACCAATCGCTGGCTATTTTATGTCGATAATGGAAGGCATCGGGGTGTTCTGTCCGTTTGACGCGTTTTTTTCGTATGACCTTCATCATATCGCGTGGAACAACTGTTTCGGTGGGAATAAGAATTTTTAATAAATGCAAAACTTTACTTTGAGGATGTGAAATAAAAAATAACGCGAAAATTCTTGTACTGATGTAAGCCCGTAACACGGATGTGCCAGTTAGTTTCAATGGATGGTTTATTAAATTCAATTCATAACAAGTCAAATAGAGGTTTGTTGTTGTAAAAGTAGCGGCTAACTTCCCAATTGCTAATACACATTCTTTCACATCTACAAGCCGAAGCGCTTCATCAGGGACATCAAACGAAGTCGTATAAAGATCATCTTTACGTAAAGTAGAGATATCAGGGGTGTCTGTAAAGGTAAATGTAAGCCGCATACTCTTGTGTCCTTATCCTATCCAACAACACTAAAGATTTATGCCCCACGCGCCCCTGCAAGCGCCTCATGCCACGCCCGCACCGCCTCAAGCGCCTCATCGCGCTGTTGATCGGTGAGGAGGGTTGGAAATGGGAGAGATGTGCTCATATAGCGATTTTCCTCATTGATGAGCGCCGCCAATGCCATCTCCTGATAGGTGTGTTCATAAAGGGCGTGGAGATCAAGCGGCAGAATATCGTCGCGCAGCGGGATCGCAATCCGCTTAAAACGCGCATTGAGCGCCATCGGGACGATGCGCAGGCCATGCCCTGGAATAAAAATCGCCACATGATAGGGAGAGGTTGCTGTAATCGGATGATCGATCAGGCGTTTATGCGAACGTGTGAGATCAATCTCGATGACGTTGACACCTTGCTTGATCAGAAGTTCGTCGCGGCGTTCGATATACGAGGTGATATAGCGATCATTCGCCTTGTTGCTCGGTGAAATCATTTCAATCACAGTAATCAGTTGATGTGTTTGCGACTCACGGATAACAACGGCGGTCATGACGGGGAGATCACTGACAAGGATGCCTGGTTCAGCGAGAAATTCCACTGCCGCCAGATCATAAGAGGTCTGCTGCGACGTAAAAGTTGGCGATCTGCGCTGGATAAAAAGGTCGGGGATACGCCCTTCTGCGATTTGCAGACTGGTTTCGCGTCCGATGACATAGCCGCGTTCAAGCAGCGGCTTGCGAAGCGCTGCCAGCAGTACGCCAATAAACTGCTCGTGCAAGCCATGAAAAAAATGTTCATGTTCCGCCCAGAAGTCCATACGCCCCAGAAAAGGGCCTCGTTCGAGCAGTTGGATTTCTTGCTCAGAGCGCATGTTCACCGCCTCAAACATCTCTTGATGGTCTGATTCCATTTCATCGGGAGGAGTTTCCTCATAGATTTCTCGCTCTCGCCCCTGCAAGTGCCGCCCGCCACGCCCGCACCGCCTCAAGCGCCTCATCGCGCTGTTGATCGGTGAGGAGCGTCGGAAATGGTAGATACTCCAGGCTGTAACGCGCCTCATCCAGCAGCGATGACGCCATGAGAAGATCACCGCAGGCGCTGGCATACACATCATGCACATTCAGCGCGATGACGCCATTCTGCAAAGGAAGCGCGATGCGTTTAAAAGGCTCATGCAGAGCCATCGTGACAATACGCACACCCTGAGAGGGCAAAAAAATCGCCACATGGTAAGGGCTGCTGGCGGTGTATTCGTTTTGCACGAGCCGCTTATACGAACGAGTGATATCAATTTCAACCACATTGACATAGGGCAGCAGATAAATGTCCTCGCGCCGCCGTTGATACAGCGCAATATCGCTGTCTTCGCGCTTATTTCCCGGCGACACAACCTCGACGACTGTGACGAGCTGGCCCGTCTTGCGCTCCCGAATCGTCAGCGCGTCCAGGCTCAAAGACTCGACCAATATCCCAACATCAGCCAGGGCTTCATCGGCGGCAAGCGTGTATTCATACGGCGAGGGGGCTTGCGGAGCACTTCGTCTCTGGATGTGGATATCGGGGATACGTCCATCGGCAATTTGCAGGCTTCGCTCGCGCCCGACGTTGTATCCCATCTCATACAGCGGCGTGGAGAGTTGGCGGGCCATTTCGCCGATGATCTGCTCATGGAGTCCGTGAAAAAAGGTCTCGTGCTCCGCCCAGACATCCATCCGACCAGGAAATGGGCCGTCTTTGATAAGCTCAAGTTCGCTCTTCATCGCCAATCTCCATGATATGCTGCCATCCCATTATAAAGCCAAAAGGGGCCATGCTGCTGGCATGACCCCTCTCCACTTCAACGGCGATGTTCGCTACATCGGCATTGCCAGCGCCGCGCAGTCATTGGCGGTGAGCATATGCGCCTCAATCTCGGTGGCTGTCGGGGCGCAGCACGCTGCGCCCAAATTGATCGTAACAAAGGGCGCAGCACGCTACGCCCCTACGAAATCGCTACAAACATCAATCGACTCTAATTCAGATTCTCGAAGATGCCCGCTGCACCCATGCCGCCGCCAATACACATCGTGACCATGCCGTACTTGCTGCCGCGCCGCTTCATCTCATTGATGAGCGAGACGGTCAGCTTGGAGCCTGTGCAGCCCAACGGACGCCCCAACGCAATCGCGCCGCCGTTCACATTGACAATCTCAGGGTTGATCTCCAACTCGCGCAGGATCGCCAGCGATTGCGAGGCAAACGCCTCATTGAGTTCGATCAGATCGATTTGATCGAGTGTGAGTCCAGTACGTTCCAGCACTTTGGGGATGGCCTTGATCGGGCCAACGCCCATGATCTCTGGGCGCACACCTGCCACTGCGAAACCCACGAAACGGGCCAGCGGCGTCAAACCCAGTTCTTCCGCTGTCGCCCGCTCCATCACGATCACGCCCGCCGCCCCATCGCTGAGGGGGCTGGCGTTGCCTGCTGTGACCGCACCATCGGCCTTGAAGACGGGCTTGAGCGCGGCCAGACCTTCAACGGTGGTTTCACGGCGCAGATGCTCATCATTGACGAGACGGCGCTTGACCATCGTCGGCAGGCCATCGTCGCCAATCACGCTGTCTTCCCATTCAAACGGCACAATTTCCTGCGCGAATAAGCCCGCATCAACCGCACGGGCGGCTTTCTGGTGGCTTTTGGCCGCGAATTCGTCCATATCCTGGCGGCTGACATTGAATTCCTGGGCGACGCGCTCAGCCGTGAGACCCATGCTCATATACACATTCGGGTCATTCTCGGCCATATACGGATTGGGGCTGAGATGATGGCCTGTCATCGGCACGGAAGACATCGATTCAGCGCCGCCCGCAATGAGAATATCGGCTTCATTGGCGATGATGCTGTTGGCCGCCATCGCAATCGACTGCAAGCCGCTGGCACAGAAGCGGTTCACGGTTTGGCCCGCAATATCGACGGGCAGACCCGCCCGCAGCGCGATCACGCGGGCAAAGTTCATGCCCTGGCTGCCTTCGGGCATGGCGCAGCCGATGATGACATCTTCAATCTGCGCGGGATCAAGCTTGCCCTCGGTCTGTTTGAGCAATTCACGAATGACCGCAGCGGCCATATCATCGGAGCGAGCGGTTGCTGTATTGCCGCGAACGGCCTTGCCAACACCTGTGCGGGTACCCGCAACAATCACTGCTTCACGCATGGGAGAGTCCTCTAATAATTATAAAGTTTACGATTCGGATGGATCGAGTTGAAAAATCTCAGCGACAGACACAGAAAATCCAGTGAGAACATCGGCAGCACTCAGGGTATCACCGATCATGAGCCACTGAATATCATCTGCTGTGATAATTTCCATCGCACGTTTGGCAGGATAAACAAGCCAGACCATACGTGTTCCCTGCGCGAGATAGAAGTGGGCGGTATCACGCATTTCAACATAGCTGTCATCAGGCGATTTCACCTCGACAGCCAGATCAGGATAGACAGGAACAGCGCCTTCTGTCACGACAGGTCGTGTATTGTCTACAGAGTAAGAGACATCAGGTAGACGGGAATTGTGGTTGTCGTTTGGTCGCTGATGGCGGATCTCCGCTCCTACTCGCCCTTGTTTTGTCTGGCGAATATAAAGCTTCAGTGCGAACAATATATTTCCGACAATCAACCCGTGTTCTTCTGTAGGCACTTTTTCAACAACCTTTCCATGAATCAGTTCCCACAGCCGATCACGATTCTCAGGCAGCACTAAAAACGCCTCGAACGCTTCAGCGGTGATCGCAGGATTGGGATTGAGTGTCATAGCATGTCTCCTATTCTGCCGAGGGATCGATCTGAAGAATCTCTGCCACGCGGACGGAAAATCCAGGCAGCAGGTCTTCGGCTGTCAAGGTGTCCTGAATGGTCAACCACTGGATATCGTCGCCTGTGATAATCTCCATCGCCCGCTTTGGGGGATACACCAACCAGACCATGCGCGTCCCCTGCGCGAGATAGAATTGAGCTTTTTCGCGCAGTTCGCCATAGCTGTTGCTGGGAGACTTGATTTCCACCGCCAGATCAGGATAAACGGGGACATTGCCCTCCTGCGCGGGCCGTGTATGATCGGCAAAGTAGGACACATCGGGCTGGCGGATGTTGAGAGCGTCCGAGGGAAGCTTGTGACTCATCTCCGGCCCAACACGCCCGTGTTTGGTTTGCCGCATATACAAACGCAGAAACAAAATGACATTGCCGACGATCACCGAATGAATTTCTGATGTTACTTTTTCAACAATCCTTCCGTGAATCAGCTCCCACAGTCGATCACGATTCTCAGGCGCTTTCAAAAACGCCTCGAATGCTTCAACGGTGATCGTAGGATTGGGATTGAGTGTCATGGCCTGTGTCCTGTTGTGTCTCTTGATTAGAACGTTTGTCAGAGAGCTGACTTACGTTCTTATAAGGGCGACTCATGAGTCGCCCCTACGATTCGGGATTGGCTTTAATTCCGCAGCGGCTTGTTGTTTTGCAGCATATACATCACGCGCTGCTGCGTCTTCTCCTGCATCGCCAACTCAACGAAGGCTTTGCGCTCCAACGCCAGGAACGTTTGCTGCTCCACAAAACGCGGCATCGCCAGTGCCCCGCCCGTGAGGATATAGGCCAGCTTGCCCGCGATCACGCCATCATACTCACTGGCAAAGCCCGACTCTTTGAAGCCTGCCACGCCCACCATCAGCGCGGCATAGGCATCACGTCCCGCCGCATAGATCGGTTCGGGCCGCTGCTGCGTATAGGTTTTGCTCAGGCCGAGCGCCACAGATTTGGCCTCGCCGATGAGATAGGCGCGATTCATGACGATCTTATCGCTGGGCAGCAGGAAGCCAATCTCTTGCGCCTGCTTCGCGCTCTCGCTGACTTTGGCCGTCGCCACCGCTTCAAACGCTTTTTGCAGCGGCGCAAGAATATCGGAATTGGCCGCGGCCACAGGGTTGACGAGGCGGCGCACCAGCTCTTTACAGCCGCCGCCCGCTGGCACGAGACCCACGCCAAATTCGACGAGGCCCATATACAGTTCGGCATGGGCCACAATCGCGGTTCCGGCCATAATCATCTCAGCACCGCCGCCCAGCGCCATGCCCGACGGGGCCGTGACGACGGGTTTGGGCGCATACTTGAGCGCAATCGTCAAATCTTGCAGCGCCTTGATCGCCGCTTCGATCCCTTCCAGGCCGCCCATCATGGCCTCTTGCAGATTCGCGCCGATGGAGAAGCGTTCTGCATCATTGCCGATGACCAGCGCCACATACGCCGAGTCGTTGAGCAGCTCAAGCGCCTTGTAGCCCATCTCGACGAATTTGGCCGTGATCGAATTCTGCTTGCTGGTGAACTCCCACAGCAGCACACCGTCGCCAATGTCATAGACCGCGCCATCGCCGTTGCTGGCGAGAGTCTTGCCATCGGCCTTGAGGTCGCTGATGACGATTTCACGCGGATCACGCTTGAAGGGGACGTAATCGCCCGCCTGCGGGCTGTAGTATGCGATGACTTTGCCCTGCTCATTGCGCTGGTAGAAGCTGGTTTTGCCCTTCGCCAGCATGATCTTGACCCATTCAGCCACCCTATAGCCCGCATTCTCGAAGGCCGGGACGGTCTCAGCAATGCCGATGGCATCCCAGATTTCAAACGGCCCCATCTCGTGGCTGAACCCCCATTTTTGCGCATTATCAATGTTGATCAGCGAATCGGTGATCTCCGGTACGCGCTGCGAGGCATAGGCCAGATAGAAGGCGTGCAGATTCCACAGATAGTCGCCGCCGCGATCCTTCTCATTGATGAGCAGGCGGATGCGTTCGCCCAGCGGCTTGACGCGGCTGTGCTTTTTGACGCTCTCAAATTCGGGCTTGGTCGGCGCTTCATATTCCAGCGTCTTGAGATTCAAGGCCCAGAATTCTTTTTCGCCGCCCGCGCCTTTCTTCATCAGATAAAAACCCTGGCCGGATTTGCGTCCGAGCCATTTGCGCTCCAGCAGCGCATCCGACAGGCGCGAGGCATCGGGGTGATTGAGCACGGTGCGCGACGGATCATTCTCAATCGCAGGATACAGATTGCGGGCCACGCCCACTGCAATATCAAAGCCGACCAGATCATTCAGATTGAAGGTGGCGGTCTTGGGGCGGCCAATCAGTGGCCCGGTCAGTTCATCGACCTCTTCCACCGTGAAATTGTGATCCAGCGCGTAATTCATGGCCTGCATCCCGGACATGCTCATGAAGCGGTTGCCGATGAAATTGGGCGTGTCCTTCGCCAGCACCACGCCCTTGCCGAGCACACGCGAGCCAAAATCCATCATAAAGGCCACGACTTCGGCGTCGGTCTTAGGGTGCGGAATGATCTCCAGCAG
Organism: Anaerolineae bacterium; assembly: GCA_034436915.1. GTDB lineage: Bacteria > Chloroflexota > Anaerolineae > Aggregatilineales > Phototrophicaceae > JALHOR01. Next base: position 1,416 of record DAOTUR010000387.1, on the reverse strand, counting down.
CTTGAGATAGCGCGGCGGATTGAAGAAGTGCGTGCCGAGGAAGCGGCGCTGGAAATCTTCCGGCATCCCCTCCGCAATTTTGTTGATCTGCAAGCCCGATGTATTGGTCGTGACAATCGTATTTGGCCCGATGTGCTCGGCCAACTTTGCCATGAGCGACTGCTTGACATCGAGGCGCTCTACGATGACCTCAATCACCCAATCGGCCTCGCTGACCTTGTGCAGATCATCTTCGGTGTTGCCCATGCTGATGAGGTTGATATCATCGGCGCGGAACAATTGGGCGGGGCGCATCTTTTGCAGCGTCTTAAGATTGTTCGCCACGATACTGTTGCGCTTGGCAGGGCCGTCACTGGGCTGTGTGTCTTTGGCCGGAATATCGAGCAGGAGCGTTTCGACGCCCACGCCCGCCAACAATGCCGCGATACCGCCGCCCATCGTGCCGGAGCCAATGACGACAGCTTTACGAATGTTATGTTTCATGCAAAGTCCTCTCTAAAAATCTGTCTCATGAATTGATTGTTTGTAGGGGCGCAATGCATTGCGCCCTTACAGAAATACACATTTTAAAATCGTCTACCACACATGGCGCGTGCCATCCCACTTGTAGAACGAGCCGCTGTCGTCCAGCGACACCTTGCCGATCAAGGCGCGAATGCTGCTGGCCGATTCGTGCGGCGTCAGTTCCGCCGATTCGCCGCCCATATCCGTGATCACCCAACCGGGATGCAGCGTGATGACCCGGATGCCCTGCGGCTTAAGATCAGCGGCCAGCGTGCGGGCCGCCATATTCATCGCCGCCTTGCTCATGCTGTAGGCATAACCGCCGCCATGCTGCTTCCACTGCAATGATCCCATCTGCGACGACACCATGACCACAATCGGATTCTGGCCCTTTTGAATCAAGGGCAGCAGCGTTTGCGTCAGCAGCAGCGGGCCAATCGCGTTCGTCTGCACCTGCTCCTGGATGGCCGCTGCCGTAAGCGTCCCAAAGGTGCGGGCTTCGGGCGTTCGGGCATTCATGCCCGCATTGTGGATCAGCACATCCAGCGCGTCGGTGTGTGCGGATATTGTCTCCGCAAAAGCGGCAAACTGGATATCATCGGCCACATCCAGCCCCAAAATCGTGACGTTGGCGTGTTTTTTCGCCAATGCCTGCAAATCGCCAGCGTCATCGGGGCGACGGCAGGTGGCAAGCACGCGCTCCCCGACCTCGGCGTACTGTTTGACCAGTTCCAGCCCCAGGCCGCGATTGGTTCCTGTGATGAGAATTCTCTGCATTAGAGTTCTCCTTCCTCTATTTGACTTAAAGCATTGAGCTTAATTGGATCGAACTCGTTATAACTCACCTTACGCACCCCCCATAAAATGATGCCGAGAGCGCTGGAGTGACTGTCAAACCTTTCCTTCCAGCCC
>DAOTUR010000386.1:0-7678 GCA_034436915.1 Anaerolineae bacterium | reverse complement strand
GGGCACGATACATCGTGCCCTCCAAAAGACCAAACAGGGCTTTACGATCAAGTCAATGGCTCAAAAACAGCAGAGTTAACCTGTTTAGACATTACAAATTCCATTATCAAACGGCTTCTTAGAATTGCAAGTCAACGGCCTCTCTGAACTGCTGGTGCTGGACGATTATACCCTGCTATCGTTGGAGCGCTCATTTGCAAGCGGTGTCGGCAATACGATCAATCTGTATACGATTGATCTGGTAGGGGCGACCAATGTGCTGGGGCAGGCCGTCATTCAGGATAAGACGTATACCCCTGTGACCAAGACACTCGTCATGACGCTGAATGAGGGCGATTTTGGCTTGAACATCGACAATGTTGAAGGCATGACATTTGGCCCAGTGATCGACGGGGTGCAAACGATGATTTTTGTATCCGACAACAACTTCAACCTTCTCTTGCAGCCCTACACACAGTTTCTCCTGTTCACCATCAATCGAATCCCAGGAGAGGCTGCACATTAGGGTCTGCTGACGTTTGGAGAGGGGTTAAACCCCTACAAAAACATAGGTGTTAGGCGGCGTGTGGGATATACACGATAATGTGATTTTGTCGCGGCCATTTCAATTTGAGGTGGGATTATCGTAGGGGCGACACATGGGTCGCCCCTACAAAAACGCTGTGACCTGTTACGAACCTATTGCATGATACAAAAGTTTAAGCCACACATGCTGCATTCCCACAAGATTGCACGTTATTGCCTGCTGCGGAAGATAGGGGAAGTGGCATTTGTGTGCGCTCTTGCTAAAATTCTATCAACAGGATGTAAAGTCCGTGAATAAAATTGTTTGAGATTCTTAAAGACATTGTTGCTCACAATCAGCATATAAGGATGGACGTATGACACAGCAAGAACCGATCCGCATTGGGCTGTTCGTGGGTATGGAATGGTCATGGCCGCCCGCGTTTATCGAAGAGGTCAATCGTCGTTCGGGCGAAACAGGTGTCATTGCGGAATACGTCAAAATTGGTGGGACGGCCATGAATGAGGCGTGTCCCTACCGCGTCATCGTGGATCGCATCTCGCATGAAGTGCCTTACTATCGCTCCTACCTCAAGAATGCGGCGCTGCAAGGCACGCGAGTTGTCAACGACCCGTTTATGTGGACGGCTGACGATAAATTTTTTGGCGCATCACTCATCACACGCCTCGGTGTCGCCTCGCCGCGTACCGTTGTGCTGCCCAATAAAGATTATGTCCCCGGCATCGATCACCAGAAGAGTCTCCGCAATGTGCTGCCGAATATTGATTGGGAGGGGATGGTCAATTCGGTGGGCGGCTTCCCATGTGTGCTCAAAGATGCACACGGCGGCGGCTGGAAGGGCGTGTATATTGTCCACAACATGCAGGAATTGTGGAACGCTTATGACGAAACGGGCCTTATGACGATGGTGCTGCAAGAGTTCGTTCAGTGGGATGAATACGCCCGCAATATGTGCATCGCGCAGAAAGAAGTGCATGTGATGCGCTATGACCCCACGCGCCGCCACTATTTCCCGCAGCACAATTTTCGCCCCGAACTGGAACAGCGCCTGATTGAGGACACGCTGGCGATCTGTCAGGCGTTTGGCTATGACATGAACACCTGCGAATTTGCGATCAAAGACGGTGTGCCGTATGCCATCGATTTTATGAATCCTGCGCCGGATATGGATGTCAACTCGCTGGGCCGCGTCCACTTTGATTGGATGGTGCAGACGATGGCAAACGAGATGATCGCTCTGGCACGCGGTCAGGATGGCACGCGAGATCGCTATGCCTGGGGCAAAGGGATTCGCAAGATGGCACGGCCTAAAGGACGGGTCTAATCATGCGCGTCCTCGATGCGATTGAAGAATATCATGCGCTTCTGACGCCGGAGATTGCGGAAGAAGCCCATCACCACATGCGCCAGTTGCAGCGCGAACGGGGGACATTCTTTGGGGAGAGGGCGCTGTGCAATGTGCTGCGCCCGCATTTCTATTCGCGGCCCAAGTGGGACAGCTTCAAAATTTCGCTGGAGATGCTGCTGAGTGCCTTCGTGACCGCGCACAAAGCCTGCTGCCATAATGATGACTATCGGGCGCTGCTCGGCCTCACACCCGACGAAGAGACGATGTTCCAGTACGATAGCTGCCGTGAGATTCCCTGGACATCCTCGCGCCTGGACACCTTCTGGATTGCTGATCAGGAGGCGGTCAAATGCGTGGAGTATAACAGCGAGACGCCTGCGGGCATTGGCTACAACGATATCCTGACGGACGTGTTTGATGTGCTCGAACCGATGAAGCGCTTTCGTGAGCGCTATCATCTGGAGGGGATGCATGTGCTTCACCCATTGTACGAGGCGATCATCAAGGCGTATCATGATTGGGGCGGGCGCGAACAGCCGCAGATTGGCATCCTCGATTGGGCCGAAGTCCCCACGCGCAACGAACACGAAATCACGCGCCAATACTTCGAGAAGTACGGCTATAAGAGCATCCTGGGCGATCCGCGTGAGGTGGAATACCGCAATGGGAGGCTGTGGCTCGGCGATTTCCGCATCGATATTGTCTACAAGCGCGTGCTCTACAGCGAACTTCTAGAGCGTATGAGCGTTGAAAATCCGCTTCTTCATGCGGTGCGGGATCGGGCGGTCTACATTACCAATTCGCCCGCCTGCAAGCTCATGGCGAAGAAGGCCAGCCTCGCCCTGTTGAGCGATGAGCGCAATCATCATCTGTTCAGCGCGGAGCAGTTGTTGGCGATCCAGGAGTGCATCCCCTGGACGCGGGTCGTGTCGGATCGTCGGACGACCTATGATGAGCGCACGGTGGATCTGATGGAGTTCATCGCGCATCATCAGGAGTATCTGGTGTTGAAGCCCAATGATGAATACGGCGGCAAAGGCGTGATTCTGGGCTGGGACTGCGATTCGGAGACGTGGCAGCAGACGATTCGCCAATCGTTCAATGAGCCGTTCGTCGTGCAGCAGCGCGTCGATGTGGCGGAACGGCCCTTTCCGGCCTGGATTGATGGGCAGCTTAATATCAGTCCGCGCTTCGTCGATGCCAATCCGTATGTGTTTCATGGATCACAGGTGCATGGTTGCCTGACGCGCCTGTCATCGGCGGCGCTGCTGAATGTGACGGCGGGCGGGGGCAGCGTTGTGCCTGCCTATATCATCCACGAGAAGGAATAAGGACAAAAATTGAACCGCAAAGGCGCAAAGAAAAGCAAAGAGAGTTTTTTGCCAACTTCGCGTCTTTGCGGTTTATATCTTTTATCGTTCCGGTAGAAAATAGCGCAGCGCCAATCGTCCTACGCTCGTGAGGACGCTGCTGGAGCCATAGTGCGCCTGCCGCAGGAGAATAGGGGGGGCTGTTGTCGAGCGGTTGCTATAAAAGGCCGCTTCAAACGGAACCCACCACAGCGGGCCAATCTGTGGAATCTCGCCGCCAACAATGATCAGTCCGGCTCCCATCAGCCCGGCCACAGGCGGCAGCAGCGTTCCTAACATTCGCGCTGTATCTCGAATCGCTTTGAGGGCCAGCGAATGACCGTCGAGCGCCAACTGCACAATCTCCTCATAGGAAGGCCGCTCATTGATGCGGGTGCGGCTGTAATACATCTTTTGTATGCCCGGAATAGTGACCACCTCATCAAGCGAGATGGGCTTTTCGCCGCGCCAATCCGCCGTCAGCAGGCCGATACTTTCGCCGCCCTCCTGCGCCCCCTGAAAAATTGCGCCATTGATGACATAGGCGCTCTCAATAATCTGCCCGATAGACACATACAGCGCATGGCTGGCCCGCGCCGCCGCCCCCGACTCGTATTCAAGGAGGGCGCTGGCCTGGGCTGCATTCGTCAGCGTCACAGGCAGATGAAAGGCGGCTTTCAGGGTACTCACGAGCGGGACATTGTGCCACGTTTTGAACAGGCGGCTCGTCTGCAAAATGCCCTCGCGCACATCTACCAGACCATGTGCGCCGACGCCCATGCCAATCATATTTAAATCATGTTCTGCGGCCTGCTCCAGCAGACTTTGAATCAAAACGATGCTTGCGTCAAGCGCGGCCTGTGCCTCTGGAGGTGTTGCAACGGTCTGGGACGCGAAAACGTGACCATCGGCTAAGACAATCGCTCCGCTGAGGGCTGTACCCCATTCTAATCCTACGACTGCCGCCTGTGTCATACGTTTGATCCCATACGATAAAACAATTTAAGGCGATTTTGATTGTAACAATATTAAAATTTTTTGTCGATAAAAAATGGTCTGATTTTATCTCAGGGTATGACAGAAACCTTGCAGATGATAGGACTGTAGGAACTTTTTTGTTGTGGAATGATCTTCAGCATAGCCGATTTTTTGTCTCAATCCTCCATTTCTCATGATCATGGACACAATGACCTTGCCTCAGCCCATAATCCTCCACTTGACCTATAGACAAGCACGACCAGAGATGGATGAGGCATGACAGGAATATGGATATGATCATGCCAATCGAATCGCACGCACAGGGCGCTGACATACGGCGCGAAAGAGGACATCATGCTTTATCGGGGTCGGCAGATACAATCACGGCAAAAGGGCAGTTGGATCTGGCGCTTGTTTACAACATGGTGGCGGGCGCGGCTATATTGGCGGCTTGGCAAAATGCTGTTCAGCGCCGTGCGTGGCCTCTTTGGAAAACGCACACGCCCCTCAACGCGCTATTAACCAATGGTGCAAGTCTAAAATTTGAGGTGGGATTATCGTAGGGGCGACCCATGGGTCGCCCCTACAAAACCGCATTGGTCCTTTAAACACAATTTAACAGGGTGGCGAAAGCCAAAAGAGAGCCTATTACGCGATTCTCCGACCTAAAATTGATGGCATATCAAGACATGCATCACTGGTTATTAGACCTCTCTTTTGCGTGGCAGGGTTGGTACAGCGCCCTACGCGGAATTTAAGAAATTTGGGAAAAGGGATCATCTATGAAAGAGCGGCTCAAATGGCTGTTAGAAACACTCAAGCAAGCCTTTGATGAGTGGAATGCAGACAATGTGCCCCGTCTGGCGGCGGCACTGGCTTACTACACAGCCTTTTCGATTGCACCGCTGTTGATTGTGGTGATTGCGATTGTTGGCTTCGTCTTCCGCGATCAAGCAGGCGTCCAGAATCAGATCACCCATCAACTCCAGGGCGCAATTGGGACTGATTCGGCCAAGCTGGTCGAGGAATTGATCGTCAATGCCAGCAAGCCCGCCCAGGGGATTATCTCGACTGTGATTGGCGTGGTCACGCTGCTGCTCGGTGCGATTGGGGTGTTTGAGCAGTTGAAAAGCGCCCTCAATACCATCTGGAATGTGCCGCCTCCGCAGCAGCCGTCGGGCATTGTCTCGATGATCCGCCAAAAGTTTCTCTCCTTCGGCTTTGTACTCGGTGTGGGCTTTTTGCTGCTGGTGTCGCTGGTGATGAGTACTGTCCTCTCAGCTTTCAATGAGAAATTGGCGTCGTCACTGCCCGGCAGCGATGCGATGGCGTGGCTGGTGAACTTTGTGCTGTCATTCGGCGTCATCACTGTCCTGTTCGCCATGATCTACAAATATCTCCCCGATACGAAGGTGGCCTGGCGCGATGTGTGGGTGGGGGCGGCTGTCACGTCGCTGCTGTTCTATATCGGCAAGACCCTGCTGAGCTTCTATCTGGCGAATTCTGCACCTGCGAGTGCCTATGGCGCGGCGGGCTCACTGGTGGTGATGCTGCTGTGGATCTATTACTCAGCGCAAATCATCATGTTTGGGGCCGAATTTACGCAGGTGTACGCGAAGAAGGCCGGTTCGTGGGCGGCATCACCGGAAGCGGCTGCACCCAAACCTGCGAATTTGAAGCAGGATCTGGAAAAAGCCAGACTTGAGACAGAGTATGCCAAACGGCAGGCAGCAGAAGCCGTCAAGAGTAACCGGCGCGACCCGATGGGCGTGGTGTTTGGCCTGATGTTTTTTCTGCTGGCGGCGGTCACACTGCCGATGCGGATGCTCGATACGCGCAACAAAAGTAAGTCGCTGTAAGAACAGGCGTCATCATGACAAACAACATGCGGATGGTCTTATGATCATCCGCATGTTTGTTGTTCAGGATTTTGGTCGCGCCGCTTCACAACGCTCCAGGGTGATCCACTGTTCATGCTCAGCATAGGAGCCTGAGCGAAGCCTCTGAGTTTTGTTTAGCGCTTGTGGGCGATCATCCGCAGGCCGTTGTTTGGTCGCAGCGTGCAGGTTCAGACGTGAACGAGGATCATAGGGCACTTGACGAGATCATTATCGAGCTTAGTATTCATGTAAAATGTGTGGCGATCAGAGCAGCCAGGCAACATTGTCAGGCAAAGGGGAAAATTGAAGAGTATGCTTGTTGGAGAGTGTAAAATTATTAATTGTTATCTCTGATACACCTAACCATGTAAATGGGGTTATTGGAACATCACCTATAGCAGGAACACTAGAAATATTAGGAAAACATGACGTTGAATAATTATCACATCCTGCCAACAGAAGTAAAGCAAGGCAGATGAGAAGAAGTTTTCTAGTATTTAAGTTAGCTGTATTATTATTCATTTTCCCTCAATCAACTTTAGCAATCAAAGTTTAATACCCAGACCAGTTTTAGAATCCTTATTTTATAACAATACAGGGTTTTTGCATATCCCGCCGAAGTGGTAAGGGTGCATTCGAAGTTGGGTGCAGTATCATCGCGCCCGCTGCGACAACGTGGGCATGTTCGGGCAAACGCAGAATAGACTTTCGTAGGGCGAGCGCACCTTAAAAGGAGCACACTTGATACATCAACTGCTTTCAAGCCAGCTCTTCATCGGTTCGAGAGCAATTGATCGTATTCATCATGGCTGCCGATCCAGAACCAATCAATCCGGTTGTCTTCCCACAGACCCAACGCACGATACTTGCGATTAATGCGAACCGAATAGATAGGATCGGTCACGCTCACCCGTTTGAACTGAAGACTGGGGTGGTGAGGTTCCACTTTGAACAGGCGATACTTGGCGCGGGCCAACTCACGGATCTCTTTGGGAAGCTGACGAAATGCGGCCAGGAAATCAGGATCAACGTAGGATTTCATGCCAGTCTCTAAAGGCTTTCGGGATCGAGTTGGCGATTCAAGCCTTGATCTCGATTCTGACGAGCCCGTGCTGCAAGACTACTGAGGACACTCTGGGATTTTGCAAAGGTCTCATCCCAACGTGATTCATCAACCGCCTCATCAGAAGTCCCTCCAGCAGTACTTTCTTGTTCTAAGACACCAATCAAATGATCAAGCACTTGCATTCTTTCTTGATGTTTCATCTGATCCAATTGTGACAGAAGTTCAGGGAGTGTCATGGTTTGGTTTCCTCCTTAACCTTGATCCATTTTAGCAGATTTCTGGCCTAGCGGGCGGAGTGGAAGGCGTGCATCTCAGACAACTCGCCTAGCAAGCGTCCAGCGGTCTGGTCAGCGATGCCGGGAATGGTGGTGAGCAAATCGCGCTGACGTTTGAGGTCGGGATGCTGGTCGATCTGGTCTTTAATCTGCTTGATCTGGGTGTCAAGGAAGGTGATATGCTGCTGAAGCTGTGCCAGGACAGTGGGCGACATCTCGCCGGACTGAGCGCGGTTGCTCTCCTGCTGGCGCATGG
>DAOTUR010000385.1:0-3567 GCA_034436915.1 Anaerolineae bacterium | reverse complement strand
GATTCGTGTAGGGACAGGGCCTGCCCTGTCCGTTCATCGCGTGAAAATGGACAGGGCAGGCCCTGTCCCTACGCCAAAATACATTTTTTTGTAACGAATGGCATTATCAAACGGCTTCTGAGAGAATTTTTTGCAGGGCAGGATGTATCCTGCCCCTACAAACCCACGATTCTCACGGATAGCTGAATGATTACGCATCTTAAGTTTTTCTGGTTCACAAAAGATCACAGAGGGTATTTATATAGAGGTTTGGCGTGCCAAACCCAGGGCATACCTTCGGTGGCTACGCTTGGCACGCCATGCCCCTACAAGAACCATCGTGAACATATTAATTTCACCGAATTATGATTTGATGCAATCGCCCTAAGATAGATTGTCGCTCAGTTGAGAAGAAGAATTCCAAATGATCGTATTTGTGTTCTTGAGGTGAATATACGAAAAATATGTGTCATGCATCATTTGAGGAGGGTGGGCGAGACATGTCTCGCCCCTACACGACCATTATGCGATGAGGCGAGGTTTTCAACCCTCTCGCCACATGGCAAGCCCGCTCTTACGACTCCCGCTGTACCTGCCGCGCCGCCAATGCCTGCTGCCGCACATCCTCAAACTGCGCCCGATGGCCGATCTCATGCTTCAAGCCAAAGAGAAAGGCGGCAGGGGCATTAAATTCACCAAACATCTCGATAAAACGTGGGGAAATCTGGCGTTTAATGTCGAGATCGGGGCTGTCAGGCCACATGTCCAGCGCAGCGAGACGCAGGCGGCGGCTTTCTTCCAGGCGCTGGATGACCTGGGCATGGGTGGTGAGGGTCTTCCAATCGGTCTCATAGCGCAGACGTGGTTCCGCCGGATAGGAGATGCCGCGTGCCAGAATTGGGCTGTAAGCCGCCCATTCTTCGCTGGTCGCCGTCACATGGGCCACCAGATGCGCCAGACTCCAGCCGATCTTTTCTTCGCCCTCTTTGGCACGGGGGTCATCTGCCAGCGGGTCAAGCGGGTCGAACGTGACATCGGCATCGCTCAGATCACGCACCATATCGTGCATAAAATCGATGCTCTCGTTGGTGGCCTGGCGCATATCGTCAATGGTGTAATTCTGGGCGAACTCAAGGATCTGCTGGGTTTTGTTATCAACAGGGGTAAAGTCAATCATTGTGTCACGTCTCATTCCGATGGAAGCTAATTTGTGATGATTTTCATGTCTCTTGGAAGCGGACAAAGGCTGCAATCTTACCTGACAAACCGCTGCATCGGCGCAAGAGCTGTTTGGCGTAAGCCGCGCAGGGTGGTACACTGCCAGCGTGGTCACAGGCTCAAATTGCTGCATTTTGTGAGGACTCCTGATGCTTTCATCTCTTGAAAAAATGTTGTTTATCATGCTCACGCTCCTCACATTGGGGGCGGCGTATGGCGGCTTTTTGCAAATGTGGCAGATCATCAATCGCGGCGAACGAGAACTGCATCTCGATCATTTGCCCGCCCGTCTCTGGAAGGCCCTGCGCGTCTATCTGACGCAGGAGACGACGCTCAAGACGCGCCCGATCACGAGTCTGTTTCATCTGGGCGTGGTGCTCGGTTTCACCTTTTACTTCCTCGTCAACGTCGTCGATGGCTTGATCGGCTTCTTCCCGGCGGTTGGCCCCTGGCTGCACGATCTGACGGGTCTGGGCGGAGGCATTTATGGCCTGTATCGGCTGGCGGGCGACCTGCTGACGCTGGCGGTGCTGGTGGGCATCGTGTATTTCATCCTGCGCCGCACCGTGCTGCCGAACAAAAAAGATTTGACCTATCACGACAATGTGCTGCTGCATCCCAAAGTCAAAGAAGGCGCGATCATCACGGATTCGATGATTGTGGCGATTTTCATCCTCATCCATGTCGGATCGCGCTTCATGGGCGAAGTCGTCACCCTCGCTCGTCTGAATGAGATGGATGCCTTCATGCCCTTTGCCAGCCTCGCCTCCAACCTGTTCACAGGCTACAGCGCCCTCGGCCTCGATGGGCTGCGCCATCTCTTCTGGTGGACAGCGTTGGGTGGCATTCTGCTGTTTCTGCCTTATTTCCCGCAGAGCAAACACGCCCATCTGTTCATGGCTCCCTTCAATTTCCTCACCCGTCCGCGCCGTACCTCGCTGGGTGAGTTGGAGCCGATCAATTTTGCCGATGACACCCGTGAGCAGTTCGGCGCACATACCCTGGTCGATCTGACCAAGACGCAGATTGTCGATGCCTTCGCCTGTATCCAGTGCAACCGCTGCCAGGATGTGTGTCCGGCCTACATCACAGGCAAAGAATTGTCGCCCGCTGCGCTGGAGGTCAACAAGCGCTATTTCATCCGCGAACATATGGACGCGCTGGCCGCTGGCGAAGCGATCACCATCCCGCTGATGGGATCGGTCATCAGCGAATCGGCGGTGTGGGCCTGCACAGGCTGCGGCGCGTGCATCGATATTTGTCCGGTGGGCAATGAGCCGATGTTTGACATCTTCGATATCCGCCGCGATGAAGTCCTCACGCAGGGCAACGTGCCGGAAGGATTGCAAACGGCGTTCAACGGCATGGAGCGCCAGGGCAATCCCTGGGGCATTGGCGACAGCCGCCTGAAATGGGCGGAGGGCCTGGATGTGCCTACCGTCGCGGACAATCCTAATTACGAGATTTTGTACTGGACAGGCTGCGCCGTGAGCTATGATCCACGTGCTCAGGAGACGGCCCGTGCGCTGATCAAGGTGCTAAAAGCCGCCAATGTCAATTTTGCCGTGCTCGGCGAAGATGAGAACTGCACAGGCGATGTGGCGCGGCGCGGCGGCAACGAATATCTCTACTACGAACTGGCGACGGGCAATGTCGAAACGCTTAATGCCGCCAAACCGCCGCGTATCGTCGTGACATGCCCGCACTGCCTGCACAATCTGGGCAAAGAGTATCACCAATTTGGCGGCAACTATGAGGTCATCCATCACACCCAGTTGATTGAGGAACTCATCGGCACAGGCAAAATCCCGCAGAACGCCCACCCCAAATCGTGGGGCAACGTCACCTTCCATGATCCGTGCTACCTGGGACGGCACAACGGCATCATTGATGAGCCGCGCAGTGTCTTGAAGGGTATCGGCGTCTCGCTGACGGAGATGCCGCGTCATGGCAGCGCGTCGCTGTGCTGCGGCGCAGGCGGGGCGCAGTTCTGGAAGGAAGAGGAGCATGGCACGAAAGCTGTGAATCTCGAACGCTATGACGAGGCGATTGCGACAGGCGCGGAGACACTGGCGGTGGGCTGCCCGTTCTGTATGCAAATGTTCAATACGGCCAAATCCGAGCGCCCTAATGGGCCTGTCGTGCGCGATGTGGTGGAGATGCTGGCCGAACGCCTGACCGCCCCCACCCCGCAGCCTGCCCTCTCCGGCGATTAACCCCTGAAAAGAGGATGCTGATTGGCATCCTCTTTTCAATACCTTCGCCAAAATTCAGAGTACCTGAAAAAGCGGGATTTTTGCCAAAATTTGGCACTTTGTGACCTTTTATAAGCCAAGTTTTGGGGTCAAATTTGCTTCAAAAAGGCAGATT
>DAOTUR010000384.1:0-5475 GCA_034436915.1 Anaerolineae bacterium | reverse complement strand
AATCTGCCTTTTTGAAGCAAATTTGACCCCAAAACTTGGCTTATAAAAGGTCACAAAGTGCCAAATTTTGGCAAAAATCCCGCTTTTTCAGGTACTCTGAATTTTGGCGAAGGTATTGTCTGTACTTTAAAGTTACCTCTGCACATTGGCGAGCTTATGGAACGCAATTATCCCAGTTTGCTGTAGTGATGGTGAGGGAGTTTGGATTGTCGAAGTGCTCACACAGAAATATATAGGATTTTAATATGACGACATGGCCGGTTTTGACACGCTATGACTCGGCTCACCTGCGGCGGATTGCACTGCCGTTGGGCGGAATTGGAACTGGGACGGTTTCGCTGGGTGGGCGGGGCAACCTGTTCGATTGGGAGATTGTCAACCGCCCGGCGAAGGGCTTTCAACTAAAGCATACTTTTTTCGCGCTCTACACCCGCACGCCGGATGGGCACCGCGTCACGCGGGCGCTCGAAGGCAGCCTTTCCTCGGACGATTTTGAGGGCGCGCACGGCGCAACGGTGCCGAATCATGGGCTGCCGCGCTTTCGCGAATGCCAATTTGAGGCAGTTTACCCGTTTGGGCAGGTGGTTCTGAACGATGCCGATGTTCCCCTCGACGTGCGTCTGCAAGCCTTTAACCCGTTGATCCCCGGCGACTCCAACGCCAGCGGCATACCGGCTGCCATGCTGCGGTTCGTGCTGACGAACAAGACCACGCAAGTGGTGAGCGCGGCGGTGTGCGGCAGTTTGCAAAACTTTATTGGTGCTGACGGCACCAATGGGGCGCAGAAACAGAACGTCAATACGTTTCGCCAGCAGGAAGACATAAACGGACTGTTCATGCATTCTGAGGGTGTAGACCCACTCGCCGAGCAGTATGGTACGCTGGCCCTGGTGACAACCGCTCGCAGCGGCGTGACCCACCGCACAGCCTGGACCAATTACACGTGGGGCGACTCACTGCTGGACTTCTGGGACGACTTCAGCGACGATGGCTGCTTGGAGGATCGTGTCCGCGCTGGCGTGGACGCGCCAATGGGTTCCCTTGCTGTTTCGCTCGATGTGCCAGCCAATGCCCAAGTGTCGTTGACATTCATCCTGGCGTGGCATTTTCCCAACCGCCGACCATGGAATGCACCGGGCATCGCCAGCCCCAAAAGCCAGGACGGTGATGTCAGCATCCTGGGAAATTATTACGCGACGCAGTTTGCTGATGCTTGGGATGCTGCCGCCGGCTTTGCTGCCGCGCTGCCACGCCTGGAAACAAGCACGTTGTCGTTTGTGCAAAGTTTGTGCGACTCTGACGTGCCCGATGTGGTGAAGGAAGCCGCTTTGTTCAACCTGAGCACCTTGCGATCACAGACCGTCTTTCGCACCGCCGATGGTTACCTGTTTGGTTGGGAGGGCTGTGACGACATGGCGGGCTCCTGCTTCGGCTCCTGTACCCACGTATGGAATTACGAGCAGGCGACGGCCTTCCTCTTCGGCGATTTGGCGTGCGGCATGCGTGAAGTTGAGTTTTTATATGCAACGCGCGACGACGGCGGTATGGCTTTCCGGGTTGATTTGCCGCTCAAGTATGCGACCAAATGGTCAATCGCTGCTGCCGATGGCCAAATGGGTTGTTTGATGAAGCTCTATCGGGATTGGCAGCTTTGCGGTGACGACGATTTCCTACGTCGGCTGTGGCCGAAAGCGCGTAAAGCGCTCGAATTCTGCTGGATACCAGGCGGATGGGACGCCGACCAAGATGGGGTAATGGAAGGTTGCCAGCACAATACGATGGATGTGGAGTATTATGGGCCCAATCCGCAGATGGGCATCTGGTATCTGGGAGCGCTGCGTGCCTGCGAGGAAATGGCGCGTCGCGTCGGGCAAGATGACTTCGCCGATGAGTGCCGTCGCCTATACGAGATTGGGCGTGCCTGGATCGATGCCCACCTGTTCAACGGCGAATACTACGAACACGAAATTCGCCCTGCCGCCAGCCGAGAATCGGTGTTCGGAATGCTCAGGGCCGACATGGGCGCGGCTGACCCCACCGACCCGGTGTTGCAGCTCGGCGCAGGCTGCCTGGTGGACCAACTGGTCGGGCAGTTCATCGCCCATGTATGCGGATTAGGCTATCTGGTTGACCCGGCTCATGTGCAGCAAACCTTACGCAGCATCAAGCGCTACAACTTCAAGCAAGGGATGTTCGACCATTTCAACCATATGCGTTCTTTCGTGTTAAACGACGAGTCGGCGCTGCTCATGGCGACATACCCGCACGGTAGACGGCCAAAGCGCCCATTCCCGTACTACAATGAAGCCATGACCGGTTTCGAGTACACTGCCGCTGTTGGCATGTTGTACGAGGGTCAAATCACGCACGGTATTCAGTGCATGCAAGCCATCCGTGACCGCTACGATGGGCGCAAACGCAGCCCGTTCGACGAGGCAGAATGCGGACATCATTACGTGCGCACGATGGCAAGCTGGGCGGCGCTACTCGCGCTGAGCGGCTTCCACTACTCTGCCGTTGAGGAGTCAATGAGCTTTGCCAGAGCGGATGCACCCGCAAGGTACTTCTGGTCAAATGGTTATGCTTGGGGGATCTGCCAGCAGACTCCCAGCCCGGAGGGTGTGGACATGGAAGTAGTGGTGCTACATGGTGAACTGAAATTGAAGCGATTGGTACTCACTGATTACGGCGAAATACGCTTCGATCAAGGCACTAAAGCGGCACCAGAGGAAAGCTTGGTGTGCCGAGTGCGGTCTTATTGATCATGTGCTGGGCAGTTTCGCCTTTCACCCATTTCTCAGGAGCCATTTGAAAACCCAATATTTATCTCTTGTGCAGGGGACGGCCTATGTGTCGTCCCAACCGAAAAACGTGAATATTCAAGTGGTTTCTCAGTATTGCCTCACTTGTATTTGACGTTTCTCTGCTGGTCTACATTTTGCTGCCCTTCGTTATCTAGTTCTAACGGATTGTGTTGGTTGGGATAAATGAGGCATGATTGACTAAAAATCTCGCCAAGAGAAGGAGTCAAGATGCCTCTCAGACAGTGTAGCAAGACTAATGGGTCGGTAAAAGAATAACTTACTGATGATTGTAGGTACGAGAAATTTCTTGTATCTACAATCATTGCTGATGTCGTTATTCGACGGAAACTTATATTTTTACAGACCCTTAAGCCTCACTGGAGGAGTCAGCGCTCGGTGGCGGAGTGAACGGATCAGGCGTAAAGCTGCGGAATTTTTCCCACAGCGCAATTAACCCCTCCGTATCAGGAATCTCTGTCGGCGTGGTTTGCAGGGCCGATGACGCCAGCGACAGCGCTCTCTGCGTCGTATCCAGTACCACATGCGCTGCTGCCTGAGCGCCCTGTGCGGCGGTGCGGGCGGCTCCCATATCGTCTTTTGACAGCGCCAGGACAGCACGAGAGGCGTGGCTGGCGGCGGCAAAGACATTTTGCGCCGCCAGCTTCACATCCGCCTGTGTTGTCTCATCTGGATACAGCTCACCAATGCGGGCCGCGATCTGGCCGATAACGGCGGCATATTGCGCCGAGGTGAGTGCGGTATAGGCCGCAGCACGAAGCTCATGTGAACGGTTGATCATAATGGACATTCTCCTGCTATGCAGATCGGTTTAAAACGTCGAGATAGGTTTGTTGTTTACAGAAATTCACCACACAAGGCCGCGTGCTGCGACGTCATAGACCTCTTCAATCTGCTCGCCGCGCACGCCAAACACACGATTATGCAGATTGGTCACGACGCAGGTATGCACCGGAATGATATGCAAAATATCCCCGACCTGCGGCACGCTCTCACAGGCCGTAAAATCGATGTAGCCGTGCTCCTCGTTGAGTTTGTGCAGACGGGCGTCAGGATACTCCACGATGTAGCCAAAACAGCCGTTGAGCGACTCCGCATTGAGCGTTTTGCTGCCGCCATCCACAATAACGCGCTTTGGGTCGTTGGCGCTGACGACGGTCACACGGACGCGCATGGCGCAGTCGGCAAAGTCTGTCCAGCCTTTGGCAACGCTGTTCCAATCGGAAAAGACGTATGTGCCGATCCGCAGTTCGGTGAGTTCAGGCAGCTCATGTGCCTCTAGTGTTGCTCCGCTGCCCCCGCCGCTGACGTTTTCGGCGGGGATGCCCGCGTCTTGCAGCAGGGCCAGCATGTGCAGCAGGCGCGGGCGGCTGGCGGCTTCGGTGGGATACAGCATCACCCCTGCAAAATGCAGGCTGTCATCGCTGCGGATATGCTGTGCCAGTGTCAGCGCATCTTCGGGCGTTGTGCCTGTACGCTCTTGCAGGCTGACCAGTTCCACCATCACATTGATCACGACGCCTGCTTCTTTTGCGGCGGCGGCAATCCCATCAATTACGGGGAGGCTATCAACCGTCACCGTGATTTTGGCGCGTCTGGCAAGCTGAGCGAGGCGGGCGGTCTTTTGCGGGCCAACGATGTTGTAGGGAATTTGAATATCGGTAAAGCCTGCCTCCACGAAGACTTCGGCTTCACTGACCTTCTGGCAGGCAATACCCACAGCGCCCGCATCGATCTGCTTCTGGGCAATCGCGGGAATCTTGTGCGTCTTAGTGTGCGGGCGAAACTGTACGCCGAGTTCGTTGCATTTTTGCTGTGTGGCCGCGATATTGCGATCTATGATATCCAGATCAAGCAGGACGCTTGGCGTTTCCAGATCGTGGATGGTGCTGAAAGAGCGGATCATACGATAACGATCTCCTGAATGATGACGCTATCGAATAACCATAACGGATATACGCCTGTTTTGGCAAAAGATCACGATGAACCATTTCTATCATGGCGCTGCGGGGAGAGTGTTGTCTGGAAATCTTTATGAGGGCCGCACGAAGGTCATCAGGTAATTCACATCGGCATGGGGAAGCACGCAAGCAGCCCACGCTGAGAGATCAGGCACATGTACCCGCTTGCTTTCCTCTAGGCTCGTTTATGTCCTACACGGCGCTTGGGCGACCAGTTTGTCCCTTCAGCGCGGGCTTTTTCGCCTTCTTCCTCAATCCGATGCCGATCAAGCTCGACAAATGAGTAGTAGCGAATCGACAGATAGCTGGCGATTTTTTCAGCCGACTCAAGCTCATCCGCACGATAATGGCGTGTATCCTCACCGGGCATATCATCCCATATCACGAGATACAGGGTCTCGCCTGCTTCAACGTGCTTCGTATAGACATAACCAGTGATATGCGTTCCTTTCAAGCGAACGCGGCGCGAGAGATAAATGCTCATAGGAGACCTCATTCTCTCAAAAATGTCTATGCATGAATTGTACTCTTATTCCTGTCGGTCTCTTATCCCCCTTTTGGATGAATTTGCTCAGAAGCCGTTTGATAATGCGGAACGTAATGGATTTACCGGATTAAACGCATGTTTTGGAGAGCGTTTTCCGTAGGGGCACGATGCATCGTGCCCCTACAAAAGACCAAACAGGGCGTTA
>DAOTUR010000383.1:0-11076 GCA_034436915.1 Anaerolineae bacterium | reverse complement strand
GACGCCGGGCAGCGCAAGCGTCTGTTCCAGCACATCTTCGGTGCTCAGGAGCCGCGCCCAATGGGATGTTTTGACCGTGAGGGTCGCCGCCGTCCGCTGAAAGACATGCTCCGCTGTCAGGTTTGCCAGTTCTGCCAGATTCTTGCTCAGGCTGGCCCAGGCTTTATAGGGAATATAGAAAGCCCCGAACCAGGGCGCATTGGCCGCCTGTAATGCAGCGGCCCAGACCAATCCCGGTGCAGGCGTGGGGCCAGGGTAGGCCAGCAGCGCATACGACTGCGATTGGGCTTCCAGACGTTTCGGCAGCGGCGCAAGAGGCATCGATTCAAGGAGTCGAATCGAAGACGAATCAAGAGCACCCGTTGCGACCAGCGGTGAGTTGGCTGCGGAGTCGCTGGAGGGTTGACCGTATAGGACGTAATCGAGGTGATAGTCCACCGATGTGTCGCTCGACATGATTCACGTATAGCATTCGATTGTGTCAGATTTATAGAGGGTTTGCAAGCAGGGTCTCTTACGAATCGAGTCGGCGCAGGTGTTGGATAAAATCGACACTTTGCACCCGCGACTCCAGGGTATAGCGGATGTAGTTCAGCATGAGACGTTCAACATCGCCATGCAGCCCCTCATTGATCTGCAAATTCGCCACCTGTTTATAGGTGCTGCGCTGCAAATGGCGCAGCAGCTTGAGCGTGCTGAGAGACAGCGGCACGCTGCTGGCCCCCTGGTACGCGGCATCAGGTGAGACGACGCCGCCTTCGCCGTAGCTGAAGAATTGATCGATGGGCAAAATCAGCTCATGTGTGACGACGCATTCATGCAGTTCAGGCCGAAAGCCTACATGATCGAGCAGTTGCAGTTCATAGTGGCGGACGACGCGCCGTAAATCAGCATCATCGCACAGACGCGCCAGCGTTGCATCCAGCAGCTTGAACAGCGGTTCGCTGTCCACCTCACCGCTGTAGGTAAAGCGATCCATGAGTTCAACCACATAATTGGCATACGCCCCACGAGTCAAATCTTCATGCAGCCCCAGATACGGCTGGACGAGTTCGGCCTGCGTCAGGATATCGATATCACGCCCTTTGGAGATCAGCACATCGGCGCGTGTGAACAACTCGACATGACCAGAGCGCGTGCTGGTCGGGCGGCGTGCGCCTTTGGCGATGGCCTCCACCTTGCCATGAAATGGCGTCAGGAGCGTCACAAGGCGGTCTGCCTCTCCCATATCGCGGCGTTTGAGAATGATAGCGGGTGTGCGGTAAGTACGTGGCCGAGGCATGAGTCTTTTGGCTTCCGTTTGGAATTCTATTATAACACATCTCAATATTACGGGCATGGGTCGTGCTATACTGGATGTATCAATGTTGTATCAGAAGTTCTTCCAAATCAGGGGTTTAGAATGAATTTATCGATTGAAACTCTCCCTCACGTCACAGTCATTCAGCTTGATGGTCGTTTTGACGCCTACGAAGCCCCGCAAATCTCGGCCTGGGTGGATGAACATATCAATCCGACCCAATGCCAGATCGTGGTGGATTTGAGCCAAGTGTCCTTCATCGACTCAACGGCGCTGGCAACGCTGGTCAAAGGCATGAAGCGCTGCCGCCAGCATGGAGGCGATTTGTACATCTGCGGTCTGGTCAAGACAGTACGGATTATCTTTGAACTGACCCGTCTGGATAAAGCCTTCCGCATCTTTGAGACGCGGAGCGAGGCGGTCAATGGATTCTAGCGTTGCGGAACAGTCTTCTCTCTTGCCACTCATCCTGGCCCGCGAGGTCGATCTTAAAATGCGGGCCGAAGCGTGGCATCGCATGGGCACACAGACCTTTGGCCTCTACATGGCGGATACGCCGCTCATGGAATGGGTGTGGCAGCCCTCCAAAAAAGAGCGCGCTAAAAAGGCCGTGCTCTATGAGGCTGTCGTGCTGCTGGATGGCATCGAGCAGTTCGTCCTGCGCATCTGCGGCCCGACTAGGAAAATATCGCAGATGCTTGTGAACGATGAGGCGGCTCTGATTGGATGCCTGCTGCATCTTGAGAGCAAGAATCGCATGAAGACCGCCCACATCATGGAGATGCAGGATCGTTTGATGCATCTCTATGATCTGGTACGGGCCTCACGCTCCATGCATCAGACGACCAGCGATGTCATTACCGAGATGACCCGTGCCGCGCTTGCTGTACTGGACGCCGAAGGCACGTTTTTGTATCTCAAGCTGGCCCGTCCCGTCAGCGCCTGTCATCAATTTGGCCCGCTCAGTGAAGCCGACAGTCAAGATTATCTCAAGCAGGTTCAAGCGCTCGATCAGCCGCACCGTGTCCCCTTCGTCAGCCCTCGCGCTGCGGGCCAGGAGATTTTGCTGCTGCCTGTGCGCGTATCGGGCGCGGTTCAGGGCGTGCTGGGCTTCATCGACCAGGCCAACCGCTTTACGCCGCTGTCTAAAAAACTGGCTGAGATTGTGGCAGAGCAGGCCGGAGCACGCCTTGAACATATGATGCTCTACGACAGCACGCTTCAACAGCAGCGTCTGAGCACTGAGATGGAACTGGCCCGTCAGGTGCAGATGCATCTTCTGCCGCAAAAACAGCCGACAGTCCCCGGCCTGGATATTTGCGGCATGACGTTCCCGGCGCTGCAAGTGGGCGGCGATTTTTACGATTTCATCGTCAATGCCCAGACCTTTACCTTCATCGTGGGCGATGTGTCGGGCAAGGGCCTATCGGCGGCGATGATGATGGCGATGACACGGGCGATCCTTCGCAGCACCGCCAGCTTTGCCTTCGCCATCATGACGCCCGAAGACATCCTGACGCAGACCAACGAGGATGTGTATGACGATTACAACCGCGTGACGACCTTCACAACGGCCTTCGTCGGGCAGTACGAGATTGATCCGCTGCGGGATCGCCTGACGATTGCTAATGCGGGCCATTCGCCCGTGATTTACTGCCCTGCCAATCAGCCCGCCCGCCTGCTGGAGGCCGATGCGCCGCCGTTGGGCGTCCTGGAAACGATCAGTGCCGCCAACCATCTCATCGCGCTCAAGCCCGGCGATGTCCTGATCGTCGCCACTGACGGCTTCTCCGAGGCGGAAAACAGCGCCGATGAAATCTTCGGCTATGATCGCCTGCTAGAGTTGGCCGATCAAACCCGTCACCTCTCGGCGTGGGAGATCGTCAAAGCCTTTTCCGAGGTAGCGATCACGTTTGAGGGGGATCGCCCGCAGCACGATGATCGCACCATCGTTGTGATTAAGCGGCTCAGTCCGCCAGATGAGGATGCACATGGCACAGCCTGACATCATCCGTATGGAACTCCCGGCGCATCTGAAATATTTGAGCACCCTGGCCGCCTGTGTGCAGAATGTCGTCCAGCAAACCGCTAAAGATGAGGACATGCTGTATCAGATCAATCTGGCGGTGGGCGAACTCTATTCCAATATCATCATCCACGCCTGCAAGAGTGACCCGGAACGACGCATCACGATCATCCTGTATGCCTTCCCCAAGCAGTTCATTGTGGAGTTCTATGATACCGGGCTGGCATTTAATTTTCCGCCTGTCATCCCGCCCGTCATCGACCCACCGCAGGAGCACGGCATGGGCCTGTTCCTGATTCATCACCTGATGGATGAGGTGAGCTACAAGCCGCATGATGAATACAATCTGTGGCGGCTCATCAAGAAGTTGGGGTAGATAGGGCGTCATGCACGCACTCCTTGTGAGCACAAATGATCATACAGGCAGGTTGCATCAACTTATCTTGAGCCGATGTCTCTTTGATGTGACTTGGGTCTATGAGGTCGATTATGGGGTCTATAAAGCGACCCACAGCACGTTTAATCTTGTTGTGATGGAATGGAATCTGTGGCCTGAGCATCAGCGCGTTGTTGAGCTTGCAGAGGCGTTAACAATTTATGATCCGACTCTTCCCGTGCTTCTGATCATTTGTCGGATGCGAAACGAGATGCCCTATGAGATGTTCGCTCATATCTCCTTCACGGCCGTGCTTGAGTCTCCCCACTTTGCAAAGAGACTCGATATCCTTCGCTCCTATGCACGGGAGTAGAAAAACGCGAATATAAGGATGGCAACCTCGTCGCAAGTCTCTCTCCCGACGCCCAATAAGACCTATTGGCCTCTTTGCAGACCTGCGCTTTTGCCGTATGGTGAAACCATTATTGAGAGTCACTCAGGGGGAATTATGAAAACCATTGGCCGCGTCGTGCGCGTACAGTCGCAGCGTGAACCGCTCAAAATTGGCAAAATTGAGGGCGAGGAAGATTACCGCACTTATCGCACCGAACCCATCCTGACGATGGCCCGCCTGCAACTGACGCCCGATGGTGTCATTGGCGTCAAAGAGTCGGGCGAGACGATGACCGATGCCCACAATCTCCATCATCCCCAGACGCGCTACACCGGCAACAATTTTATCTCGTTCGGCTTCACCCATCATTACGCAATAATGCAGGAGCGCTTTGGCCCGCACATCGAGGAGGGCATGGCCGGGGAGAATATCATTATCGAGGCCGACGATCAGAGCGGCGTGTTTGTGCCTTCCTCGCAAATTGGCATTCAGAGCGCGGCCACAGGTGAGATTTTGTTTCTGGACGCGGTGATTCCTGCGCCGCCGTGTGCGCCGTTCACCTATTTTTGCGCTCAGGCCCGTCTTAAAGGCAAAGACATGAAAGAGGCGCTGCAATTCCTCGACAAGGGCGTGCGCGGCTATTATGCGCGTGTGCCGCAGGGTTTTTCGGGCGTGGTCGCAGCAGGCGATGTCATCGTCAGCGTGGAATAACACCCCTCCCTGGCCCTCCCCACTCCGCAAGGAGGGGCTTTTTCCCTCTCTACGGAGTGGGGAGGGCCAGGGAGGGGTCTACGAAGCGGGGAGGGGTTGGGGTGGGGTAAAATCAGCGTTATGGATATTTGCGGCTGATCAAACGCGCATACGGGATCGTCTCGCGCACATGCTGGAGGCCGCAAATCCAGGCGACGGTGCGCTCCAGGCCCTGCCCAAATCCGGCGTGCGGCACAGTGCCATACTTCCGCAGATCGAGATACCAACTGTAGTTCTCAACGGGCAGCTTTTGCGCCTTGAGGCGTTCCAGCAGCAGATCATAATCAGAGATGCGTTCGCTGCCGCCGATGATCTCGCCGTAGCCCTCCGGGGCCAGCAGATCGACGCTGCGACACACCTCCGGGCGTCCCGCCACAGGCTGCATGTAAAACGCTTTAATCTGCGTCGGGTAGTGATACACGAACACGGGCCGATCAAACATCTGCGTCAGGGCGGTCTCGTGCGGGCTGCCAAAATCATCGCCCCACTCAATCGCCAGCAGCGTCTTTTGCTCAGGATCATCCGTCTCAGCGGCCAATTTGTGCAGGCGCTGAACGGCCTCATCGTAGCTGATGCGCGGGAAGGGCGACGTGATCGCCTCCAGCTTGCTCACATCGCGCTCAATCAACTGCAATTCCGGGCGATTCTTATCCAGCACCTGCTGCACGACATACGTGACAAGCCCCTCTTCCAGATCCATCAATTCTTCCAGCGTGCAGTAGGCCAGTTCCGGTTCCAACATCCAGAATTCGATGAGATGACGGCGCGTCTTGCTCTTCTCAGCGCGGAAGGTGGGGCCGAAGCAGTAGACTTTGCCAAACGCTGCCATATTCGCCTCGTTGTAAAGCTGGCCCGTCTGCGCGAGAAAAGCGGGTTCGCCAAAGTAATCGAGTTCAAACAGGGTCGTGGTTTCTTCGCCTGCTGCCGGCGTGATGATGGGCGTGTCCATCAGCAAAAAGCCGTGATCATCCATGTAATCACGCATCGCCTTGACGATGGTCGCACGAATCCGCAGGATAGCCCATTGGCGGTTGCTGCGGAGCCAGAGATGGCGGTTGTCCATCAAAAACTCGACGCCGTGCTCTTTCGGGGTGATGGGATAGTCTTGTGCCATTTGCACAAGTGACAACGTTTTCAATCCGATCTCGAAGCCGCCAGGGATGCCAGGGGCGCGGCTGTCGGCGCGGACAGTCCCGGTGATGGTGATCGAGGATTCCTGCGTCAGTTTGCCCGCGATCTCGAACTCATCTTCGGCCATCTCCTTCTTGAAGGCCACGCACTGCACCTGTCCTGTGCCATCGCGCAGACGAATGAATTGCAGCTTGCCTTTGTCGGTACGGTCATACACCCACCCGCGCACCGTGACCTCCTGGCCGACATAATCCGCGATGTGCCTTAATTCTATTTGAGGCATGATGCTCATCCTGTATTTTATATTCGTTAAGAGAGGAGGCCATTATAGCATGACCGGGAGAATGAGCGAGACCATTACATTCGTTATATTCGTAAATCAATTTATATGATCTTAATAGAGTTAAGCATCCGTCGTACATGTTTTACACAACGTTCATAAAAAATTTAGTTTTCTAGCCTGATTTTGACCGCATAATAGGCATATAGACCAAGCAGTTTCACGATAAGACATCTCTGTCTTGTCTGACCTGCACAAAAACCAAAACTCAACGTTAGCGCATTTTCGGCTTACGTTGAGCCTGCCATCAGGCGCATACTCAATACAAATCATCCGTAAGATAGATAATTCTGAGGGATTGATCATGATCGAAAAGTATTTGAGTGTTCAGCAGATTTGGTTTACGGAGCAACCGCGTCACTGGTCGCCCATCTCTGAGCAGTACACAGGAGCCGACAGCCTGATTACGGCCTTTCGCAATGGCTGGCGCGTTCGTCCGACGGTGTACCGCCAGGATGTTATTCATGGGGGATCGCGCCGCACGTCAATCTATACCTTTGCCCTGCAACTTGGAACAGACGTTCGTCATATGGCGGTTGTCAGCACACCGTTCATCATTCGCTTCCTGGCCGAGCAGCCGTTCATGGTGTTGCAGGTGGAAGATGGTGAAGTGGTGAATGAGGCCGAGGAGCCAGTTCTCACCGGAATGGCCGTCTAAAGAATAGGCCGTACAGGTGCTTGAGGCCCCCTGTGAAAGTTGCTATACTCGAAGACAGAACAGGATGCCCATCATCCTTGATGGCTCTTGTTTTTAATGTCCGTTCGAAGGAGGCTGTGCGATGTCGATTCAAGGCGCAATGAATTATCACATTCAGTATCCCGACATGATCAATCAGCACTGGCACATGCGCTCTGGCACATATGCGGGTGGCGATCATCTGCTGACAGCCCTGACAGAGGGTTGGGAGATCGAGAAGTGCGTTCAGATCAATCATGTGTATGCGGGCAACCGCGCTGTGACGATCTATGAATTCACGCTGAACTGCAAAGGGGATGCGATGGTCATGCCCGTCATCACAAACCCATATGTCGAACGTCTGCTGGCGACGGCGGATATTCCAGTGATGCAGGCGCAGGACAACCCCGCTGCCGCCTCCGATCAGAAGGCGCGGCAAAACGGCGCAGCGTAACTCGTGCGCGGTACGAACTAGACTTTCTTTCCATGACTCAAAAATAGTGGGCGGCGTCAGCCGCCTTTTTTATTGACGTGGCGTTGTTAGATAGTGACAACGTTGGCAAAGCATCTCTCGCGGGCCTTGTCAGATTCTTCTAGCTGTTCGGCAAAATCACCTGTGTCAGATCAAACGCCGGGCCTTTGACACACAGCGGCTGCGGTGCATCGCCCTTGACGCGCAGCAGGCAGGCATGGCACGCGCCAATCCCACACGGCATGATCGGCTGGAAGATGCCAAACAGATAATTCTCCGGGATATCGAGGCGCTTTTCGCGGATGAGGGCGAAGACCTGCCCGAAACGGTACAGCTCATCATCCTGCCCCACCACCACGAAGACCTGATCAGCCCAACCCAGCGTCATCACCTGCCCTTCCCAGCTCATCTTGTCATCGCCGCGTACCACTTCGATCTCAGGCGGCAGATGGGTCGTCTCATACGAGCGGGCCTCGCCAAGCAGCACCAGGGTAGCGCTGATTTTATTCTTGAGCAGCAGCGGCAGCATGATCGTGAGCGGCGTGGGGGCCGCGTCATAGGCGACCAGCAGCACATTCCGCAGCGATTTGCGAAATTTGTAATTCTCGCCCACAGGCCCCAGGATGCTCAAAAATTGGCCGGGTTCATAGCGCTGTGTCATCGGGCGCTCGATGAGCAGGGTGTTATTGGCCGTGAAGCCGACGGGCCACCAGTGCTCGCGCAAATACGGGTCCCAATGTTCAATCTCCGGGTTGCGATCCACCTGGCGCACCAGCAGCGATTGGCCGGGCTTGATGCGCTGGAGCGACTCATCAACAGCGGCCAGTTCCAGATGTTGATAGTCAGAATTGATCTGGCGCACGCGCTCGATATAGGCGGAGGTTTCTTTCATGTGGCTTTACCTTGAGAGAATCGTATTAAAATGAGATGTAGAGGCGCTGGACTGCCGATTCGCGTCCGATAGAGGAAAGGATAGCGTTATGCTCCCTCAGTCGCAAGACGACGCCCTTGAGATGGTGCGTTACCTTCTTGGTTTCTTCAACCTGAGCGATCTGCCTGTGACGGTCAGGGCGCACACACAAAATTGGGTCTTTGACACGGTGATGCCCGATGGACAAAAGGCCATCATCCGTGTGAAATCGCATCCTTCTTATGCCCACGCCCCTGGTACACCGCTGATACGACGGGCCGAAAATGTTGTGATGTCGGAAGATGCGTGGAATATCATTCCAGTTGACACCGTACTATCATCAACCTGTGAGTATTATGCTTTAAGAACGTTGACCCACAACTCGCTTCTAACTGTTCCGCATCCTCTTAAGATTCTCAACTATGGCGCGTCTGAGTTGGTCATCTTCGCCTATGTGCCGGGCGAAAATCGCACGCTGGACATGCTTACACCACGCGATGCTGCCCTCGCCGGGGCCTTCCTTGCCCAACTCCACACCAAATCACGGCGGCTTATCTTCCGCGGCCCCACCGATCCTTCTCTCAATGCGGAGGGCTTACTCGGCCCCACATCGCGCTATGCCAGCCCCGACGAAGCGCACCTGCTCTCTGACGCGGATCGCAATATCTTAGCCACCCTCAAGCAGCGCGTGGCCGATATCGAAACGCTCATCGGCCCGCAGGATGAGCATACGCTCCTGTTGCATGGCGATTTTTTGCTGCAAAATATTGTCTTTGACGGCGATACGGTGGGAGCACTGGATTTTGAAATGTGCGGCTGGGGGACAGATTTGTATGATATGGCGACCTTCCTCTGGCAGATCAAGCCCTCGCCGCGCTATGACACGCTGGCGGATGCCTTCTGGCGCGGCTACACCATCTGGCGCGAACTACCGCCGCGTGACTGGCTGGAAATTTTCATCGCAGCGCGGCAGGGCGCGAGTGTGCGCTGGTTGATCCAGAATCGCCACCTGCCCGCCTATGCCGAGCGTTATGAATCGCTCATCCGTCAGCGCCTGGATGAAATCGCGGGCTTTCTCGAGACGGGCATGTTGAAAAGAGATTAACCCCACCCCAACCCCTCCTTGCGTAGCGGGGAGGGGTTGGGGTGGGGTTGCAGAGGGGTTGAAGATTATGAAAGCAGCGCCTGGAACACCGTATCGTAGATGCGCCAGACCAGGCGTTTGGCGGGCGCGGCCCAGGTGCGCTCCGGCAGCAGCGGCGGCATTTTGCTGGCCGTCGGCTCATCGAAGGCATTGTTCCAGCCATCGCCCGTCCACACAATATCGGCCCCTGGAATCCCAAGTTTGGCCGCTTCACCCTGCGGCTCATAGCCATTGTTCGTCCAGGTGTTGTCATGAATGTAGTTGTTCTCCGGCAGCGGCCCCAGATCAAATTTGGTATCACGCGGATAGATGCTGTACAGGCTGGTCAGGATCAGGCCCGCTGTCGAATTGCCCTGGATCGTGTTATGGAACACCTCAGTATTGTCGGCGGTCATGATCATGATGCCTGTGCCGGAGGGGACTTTGCTGACGGTGGAGCCAACATAACCAAAATTGTCGTGATTGTTGTTCTCAATCAGATTGTCATACACCCGCGTGCCATAACCGACTTTTGAGGGATTATTAGGCAGCAGAAAGACCAGGATGCCGCCCGTATTGTCATAGGCATGATTGTTGTAGACCTCGGCATAGGTGCTGTTCTCGATCTCAATGCCTGTGACATTGCCATGCACCACATTATCGCGCACCGTGATCGGGCCGCGACTCTGCCCGACGTAAATCGCGGCATCGGCCACGCCCGTGAGTTCGCTCTTTTCGATCAGGACATCGGTGCATTCGACGGGATAGATGCCGTAGATGGTCTGGACTGTGCCGGCATCCGTCCCCTGAATCTTCAAATCGCGGTAGACAACGCGCTCGGCTCCGGTGGTGAGGACAGCATTGCCGATATAGCGCTTGAGGCCGAAGCCTTCCAGCACAAAATCATCGCCTGTGGTGTTGAAGCCATCACTGCGCGAATTTTCACCGTCCAGCCAGGGGCGCTCATCGCCGTTGACGAGGCCCTTCACCGTCAGGCCGGGTGTATCGATATAGACCGACTGCGTATATATGCCCGGCTCCACCAGAATCGTATCGCCAGGGTGCCCCTGATCGATGGCCGCCTGGATGCTCTCGCCTGCTTTGACCATCAGAGTTTGCAGGGCGCGATCCGTTATGGGGACAGGCTCGGCGTTGATCTGCGTGACGAACGTGCGGGCGGTATTGTCTTTGTGCGTCACGATAGGCAGACCCGATGGGACGCTGGTGGGGATGGTGATGACAGCGGCGGGTTCATCGGTCAGTGCGACGAGGAAGGCGATCAAATCCTGCTTTTCCTGGTCGGTGAGCGTGAAGCCGCGCAGCTTTTCATCGACATCCTTATGCGTGTCAAACAGGTTTATGGATAGGTTCTTAGCTTAATGCCTATGTGGCGTGCCATGCCCCTGGACTTTGGCGCTTTGAAGCCACCGCTGCGGGGGTTGGCCGCGGCTGAAATCGGTTATGTTGCGTTAGAAAGGGTCGAAAAGGCGTGAAAAACGCCTTACGATCGGGTCGAGCCATAGACGGCGTTGCGTAAACCGTGTAACAGGGCCTCTTTTTCAGGCCAGTCGTCCGTGA
>DAOTUR010000382.1:0-3418 GCA_034436915.1 Anaerolineae bacterium | reverse complement strand
GAACTGGAAGGTCATCCCGAAGTGCCTCTGTATTCGCCCCTAACGGAGCCCTTGCGGGCTGAGTCTGGTCAACCTGAGCATTATTCATGCTCCCGGCTTCAGCCGGGGGTCGTTGACAGTTTTTCAGCGCCTACCGCCTGCCTCCGTTGTTGATTAAGGAATGTGGATTGCAGACTCACCTTTAGATAACATAACCCAAAATCATTAAGAAAGATACTCTTGGATTGTAACTTTAGGCAGCGTCTTCGTGATCTCTCAACGCCTATTCATCCTACCATGCATTTTTGCTACAGCGTGGGGCAAGCGTTGGCAAAGGATGAGCATGTTTCTGCTACAATGGGGCGCGTAATTGCACACAGGGTGATGTGTCTTATGTCTCGGATTTTACGGGCTGCGGGTCTTCTGGTTTTTCTCTGGGTATGCTCAATCCGCCTGATGGCACAGGGCGATCCCACCTCGGATCTGTTGAGCCGTACCAATCAGATCCGCGCCAAATTGGGCCTGGCCGCCTATACGGTGAATGGCGCACTCAGCAGCGCGGCGCAAAATCAGGCCACCTGGATGGCGAATACGGGCAACGTTAGCCATGTGCAGTCGGATGGCAGCCGTCCGCGTGATCGTGCTGCGGCGGCGGGCTATAACTCGCCCTGGGTGAGTGAAAATATTTATGCGGGGACAATGGCGACGACAGACACCGCCTGGGTCTTCTGGATCAATTCTGCGATTCACTATGCCGCTCTCTCCAGCCCCAACTATTCCGATGTGGGCATTGCCTGGGCCAGCGGGAGCGACTATACGGCGTTCGTGATGGTGTTTGGCTCTCCGCCTGGAGACGTTGCCATGCCTGCGCTGCCACCCGTGAACAATGCGTCGGCTCCCGCCAATACGAACGGCAGCGGACAAACGGGCAATGTTGCCGCGTCCGATCCCAACTCCAACGGCGGCGCAAAACGGCCTGCCCTGCGTCAGCGCGTGATCGTCGGGCTGGATGCCGTCGGCAATATGATGCATGAAGTCCAGGAGGGCGATACCCTGGGCGATATTGCGATGCTCTATGGCTATTCCTGGGATGTGATTCCGACGGTCATGGCAATCAATCGCATGAATGATGCTGATGTACGTGGCATCAAGGTGGGGAGCGTGCTGCTCATTCCGCCGCATGAAGGCACATATACACCCACACCCGCCCCGCCAACGGCGACGATGCTGCCCACTGTAACACCCTACTCATTGGCAGCGTTTCAAACGCCCTCCGCAGATGCCAGCACTCAGGC
Organism: Anaerolineae bacterium; assembly: GCA_034436915.1. Lineage (GTDB taxonomy): Bacteria > Chloroflexota > Anaerolineae > Aggregatilineales > Phototrophicaceae > JALHOR01. The sequence goes on along the minus strand of DAOTUR010000382.1, from coordinate 2,144 downwards.
GGTGGCAATGCTCAACGATTCAGGGGCGCTGCCGCCACCATCAACCTATATTGCGCCTTCGGCCACGCCGCCCGCCCTCATCGTCAGCTCGCTTATGACAGCGACGCCTGTCGCCGCATCAGTTCAAGAGGCATCTGCATCGGGCAATGATTATCGCGGGCCGCTGCTGATGGTAGTTGTGGGTGTACAGATGATGTTTCTAGGCGGGGCGGCGGCGGAACTGTGGCGGCGGCGGAAGCGAGCATGAGGCAGACGATGACAAAATACACCTGGCGTAAAATCTTAAGCGCCTTCTGGCGTGCTCTGCGAATGACGCTGCGCGGCCAAACCTATACCCCGCCGCCGCCATCCTATCCTGACCTGCGGGCCTGGATCGAGCAGGCGAAGACGCTGGTTCAGGCTGTCTTTCAGGCGGCGGATGCCCAGGGCCTGCATGAAGCAGCCCGCCGACAGCGCCTCATGACGCTGGAAGGGCGGCCTATCACCATGCAGACGATCCTGGCAGCCGTCGAGCACAACCTTTTGCGTGAATATCCCTCGCTGCTCGACTCGGGCCTGGAGCACAGCATCCTGACGCTGGTTGCCTTCAACATGAATGATCATTACCGCTTGACAGAATTGGCGTCGTCTCTGCTGGATATGCCCGCTGTGCAGGCCACTGTGCTGACACTTGATGCTCATCTGGTCGCTGTGCCACAAACCAGGCCAAAATGAGCGTCTATTTTTGTAATAGATTGAAATAGATTGTATGGGAATTGTCTCAACATTGTAAATATCCCATAAACCTTAATTTACAAACAGTTTTTCTTGTGATAGAGTATTCATGAGTGTGTTATCACATTCATCTTATCTTTTTAGGAGGCATCATCATGTTGTATCATCCCCGTAATGAAGAAGGCCAGGGCCTCGTGGAATACGCGCTGATCCTGGTGTTGGTGGCCGTTGTCGTCATTGTCATCTTGGCACTGCTCGGGCCGACCATCGGTAACATCTTCTCGAACATCGCCAGAGGCCTGTCCCGCTAATTTTAGCGGCAGTCCGGCAAAGAGCAGCCTTCGGGCTGCTTTTTGATTCTTAACTCACCTTACACAGTTTCCGATTTTACCCCTCCTTAAAGTCACTCTCCATGTTGTGGGGAGTGACTTTAAGCGTTTTGCTCACCCTCCCTGAACAGTCCGAAAGGGCTGGGAGGAAGAGTTTGACGCTCATTCCAGCGCTCTCGGCATCATTTTATGGGGGTGCGTAAGGTGATTTCTTGAGAAATTGCTAGGACTTTAGATCGTTGTGAAAATCTATCGTCCAAATACCATGATTTTTTGCTATAGTAAAAAGATGAATTTATCGTTGGAGTGTCTTATATGTTATATCATCCTCACAATGAAGAAGGCCAGGGTCTCGTGGAATACGCGCTGATCCTGGTGCTGGTGGCCGTTGTCGTTATCGTGATCTTGGCGCTGCTTGGGCCGACTATTGGGAATATCTTCTCGAACGTTGCTAAGGGTCTGCGCCGCTAGCCCATTGGTGATAATAGTGAGGCTCACAAGCGAGGGGGACTAAAGACCTATCTTGTTTTGCCTCAAATATCTATTTTCATCAGACGGGAGTTATGTTATCCTATCAGTAGGCAAGACGAAATCTTATCTAGGAGATGTTCTCATGTTGTATCAACCTCGTAATGAAGAAGGCCAGGGCCTCGTGGAATACGCGTTGATCCTGGTGCTGGTGGCCGTTGTCGTCATTGTGATCCTGGCACTGCTCGGGCCGACCATCGGTAACATCTTCTCGAACATCGCCAGAGGTCTGTCCCGCTAATTTTAGCGGCAGTCCGGCAAAGAGCAGCCTTCGGGCTGCTTTTTGATTCTCCATGTCATCAACGATAGGGCAATTACGTCTTAATTTTCTGGTTTACAAAACATCACCGAGGGTATTTATGTAGGGGTTTAGCGTGCCAAACCCAGGGCAATAGCTTCGCTGACTACGTATCGGCACGCCATGCCCCTGCAAGAGCCATCGTGAACACATTAATTTTACCGAAAAAGCGCCGTAAAGCCCCTGCCTTCAGGCATGGGGATATAAGGCGTAGGAGCACAAACCACTTTTTCTGATAGACGCGTCTATGAGATGGGGCATCATCTCATACTGTC
>DAOTUR010000381.1:0-8225 GCA_034436915.1 Anaerolineae bacterium | reverse complement strand
CGTGAAAGGTGGCATGAAAGAGCGCTTCGCCCAACTGCGGACGATGGGCATTCGCACAGTGATGATCACGGGCGATAACCCGCTGACCGCTGCCGCCATCGCTGCCGAAGCAGGCGTGGATGACTTCATGGCCCAGGCCACGCCGGAAGACAAGCTGCGCCGAATCCGCGAAGAGCAGACAGGCGGCCATCTCGTCGCTATGACGGGCGATGGAACCAATGATGCCCCGGCTCTGGCGCAGGCCGATGTGGGCGTGGCGATGAATACAGGCACACAGGCCGCCCGTGAAGCCGGCAACATGGTCGATCTGGACAGCGACCCGACCAAACTCATCGAAGTGGTGTCGATTGGCAAGCAGCTTTTGATGACACGCGGTGCACTGACAACCTTCAGCATCGCCAACGATGTCGCCAAATACTTTGCCATCATCCCGGCGCTGTTTGGCACGCTGTATGCCGCCCAACCCGGCCAGATGGGGCCGCTCGCCAGCCTGAACATCATGGGCCTAGCCTCGCCGCAGAGCGCGATTTTGAGCGCGATCATCTTCAATGCCCTCATCATCGTGGCCTTGATCCCGCTGGCGCTGCGCGGTGTGAGCTACCGTGCGATGGGCGCGGCCTCGGTGCTGCGGCGCAACCTGCTCATCTACGGTCTGGGCGGCCTGATTGTGCCGTTCGTCGGAATCAAAATCATTGATGTGATTGTCGCGGCGCTGCATCTGGTCTAGCCCAGGAGAAAATCATCATGAACACGCACGCAAAACCCACTTGGATCACGCTCGCCTCCATTGGCGTCATCGGCCTCGCAGCGATGGCCACTGTGCCGCTGCTGCGTGTCGCGCCCTTTATGCGGACGATTATGCTGCTGCTGATTGCGGCGGCCCTGTTTGGTGCAATCGGTCTGTGGATCTCGTCCAATAACGAGGCACTGGAGGCTGAAGATGTGGGCAGCCTTGAGGCGAAAGTCTTCATTCAGTGGGATGTGACATCGCTGCCGATCCAGGCTGACACCCCCATTTCTACCAGAGACGCATTGCAGATCACCGATCCGCAGGAGGCGGCATAATCATGGCACAACAAATTCTTCCGTTGGAGACGCCGCAGCACAGCGCTGACGTGTCCATCGTTCAGCAGTTCGTCATGGCGCTGCGAATGCTGCTGGTTCTGACGCTCATCCTGGGCGTCCTGTATCCGCTGGCCCTGACGATCTTTGGGCAGCTTGTCTTTCCCGCGCAAGCCAATGGCAGCCTGGAGACGGTCAACAATGTCATCGTCGGCTCATCGTTGATCGGGCAGATGAACAGCGATCCGCGCTATTTCCAGGGGCGGCCCTCCGCCGTGAATGCGATGGACGACTCGTATTTCAAGAGTGGCGATGATAAATCGCTCGGCTCATCGGGCGCGAGTAATCTCAGCCCCGCCAGTGCAGCCTTGCAGACTGCCGTTCAGCAGCGTGAGACCGATTTCCGCGCCTTCAATAAGCTGCCTGCCGATGCCGTTGTGCCGCCCGATATGCTGTTTGCATCCAGCAGCGGCCTTGACCCGCACATCAGCCCGCAGGCCGCCGCATTACAGGTGGCACGGGTGGCAGAGGCACGCGGTGTGTCTGTCGATAAAGTGCAGGCGCTGGTGAGCACTGCGACAGAGGGGCCGCAGTTCGGGCTTTTTGGTCAGCCGCGTGTCAACGTGCTGGAATTGAATCTGGCGCTGGATCGGGCGTCGTAGGGGCGGCATGGATTATGTTGGTCAGTGTGCAGAATAACGCGGGTACGATTTTCACGCCATGCAATAGGCTCACAATAGGTCACAGCGTTTTTGTAGGGGCGCGATATATCGTGCCCCTACGATCTTGCCATAATGATCGTTAGGAATAAAGGATGTTGTAGGGACATGGCACGCCATGTGCATCGGTTCGGACATGACATGTCCCTACAAACCGTTCTGCACCTCCTCGCCCCTTGTGGGAGAGGAGGCCGGGTGGTGAGGGGTTACAACCAAACAATAAGTGTATAACACGCTCCACAACAGCTATCATATATGCTTTAATGATCATTCTGTGCAGCGCGTTTATTGAAATGAGATACTATGACGAATGACAACCGCCCCGATCCCGATGCGCTCTTAGCCGCTGTTCAGCGCCAGGAATCGCGCCAGCAGCGCGGCAGACTCAAGGTGTTTCTGGGCATGTCGGCGGGCGTGGGCAAAACATTCACCATGCTCGACACCGCGCACGCGGCCAAAGCCGACGGCATCGATGTTGTCATCGGCTATGTTGAGGCGCACAAGCGGCCTGAAACGGAAGCTCTGGTGGCGGGGCTGGAGGCCATGCCACGTCTCAAATTGGAGTATCGCGGCACAGTGCTTGAGGAGATGGATATTGACGCCATTCTCGCTCGACGCCCAAAACTTGTGCTCGTGGATGAACTCGCGCATACCAATGTCCCCGGCGCACGCCACGCAAAACGTCATCAGGATGTGGTCGAGCTGCTCAATGCGGGCCTCAATGTGTGGACGACGATCAATGTCCAGCACTTTGAGAGCCGAGCGGATACAGCGGCTCAGATCACGGGTATTATCATTCATGAGACCGTGCCCGACACGCTGCTGGATATGGCGGATGAGATTGAGCTGATTGATCTCTCGCCGGAAGATTTACGCAAGCGGCTGGCCGAAGGCAAGGTGTATACGGCGGATCGGGTTGAATCGGCGCGAAGCAATTTCTTTCGCGTTGGCAATCTCACAGCGCTGCGCGAGATGGCCCTGCGCCTGACCGCCGAACACGTTGAGCACCGTCTCCAGGATTATCGACAGATCAAAAATATCAATGCCTCGTGGAAATCAGGCGAACGGTTGATCGTCGCCGTCGGGCCAAGCCCCTTCTCTGAGAAATTGATTCGCTGGACGCGGCGCATGGCCTACAATCTGGAAGCCTCGTGGATGGCCGTGTACGTCCAGAGTCTGCAAAGTCTGTCCCCGCAGGCCCAGGAGCAGCTTGCCCATAATTTTGATCTCGTGCGAAGTCTGGGCGGCGAGGTGATCACAGTCACGGCGGGCAGCGTGCCGGAAGGCTTGCTGCGGGTGGCTTCTCAGCGCAACGCCACGCAGGTGGTGGTGGGCAAGCCGCAGCATACGCTCTGGCAACGCTTATGGCGCGGCGGCTCATTGGTCGATCAGGTCATTCGGGCGAGCGGCGATATTGATGTCTATGTCGTCACAGGCGATGACGTGACGGGCGAGAAAAAGCAGCGCCCCTGGTTGGCACAGGCAGATCGTCATTCAGCCTGGTCTCAATACGCTCTGGCGCTGTCGATTGTGGTTCTGGTCACGCTGGTTGATCGTGTCCTGCTCAATCTGATGCCGCAGTTGGGCTATCAGGCGGTGGGCCTGACCGAGCTGATGGCAGTGCTGATGATTGCGGCCTATCTGGGGCGCGGTCCGGCGCTACTGGCGGCCACGATCAGCGCGTTCTCGTGGAATTATCTGTTCATTGAGCCGCGCTATACGTTTTATATCTCGCAAGCCGAGGATGTCATCCTCTTCTCTCTCTATTTCGCCATCGCCATCTTCACGGGCAATCTCACCGCCCGCATCCGCTCGCAGGAGCGTCAGGCCCAGGCCAACGCTGAACATTCTCAGGCGTTGTATACGCTGGCGCATGAAACCGCGACGGCGGTCACGATGGATGATTTGCTGCACAAAGCGCTCGGCCAGATGGAGCAGATGTTTGGTGCGGAGGTGGCGATTCTGCTGGCGGATGATGGTCGTCTACGCTCGCAGCCTTATCCGGGCAGCTCGCTGACGCTGGACGAGAAAGATTATGGTGTCGCCGTGTGGGTCTTCCAGAATGGTATGGCGGCGGGTCGCTTCACCAATACTCTGCCGATGGCAACGGCCCAATTCTTGCCGCTGCGGACGCCCAGCCGCACGGTGGGGGTCATGGGCATTCGGACGCGCCAGAGTGAACGGCATTCATGGGAGCAGGCCAATCTGCTCGAAACGTTTGTCTCGCAAATTGCCCTCGTCATTGAGCGTGAAATCCTGGATGAGAGCGCCGAACAATCGGCTATGCTGCGCGAGTCGGAGCGGCTGTTCACCACCCTGCTCAATTCCATCTCGCATGAACTTCGCACGCCGATTGCCACCATCACCGGCGCCGCCAGCAGTCTGCTTGATCCTGCGACCAGCACACAGCCTGCCGCCCGCCAGCAGTTGACTCACGATATTCAGAGCGCCGCGGATCGCTTGAATCGTTTGGTGGAAAATTTGCTCGATATGTCGCGCCTGGAAAGCGGCCGCATGACGCTCAAACGTGATTGGTGTGATATCGGCGAGATTATCAGCACAGCGGTTGAGCGGGTCGATCCCTGCCAGAACACACACGGCATGTCGATTCATATCGCCCCCGATCTCCCCCTGATCCAGGTCGATTTTGTGCTGATTGAGCAGGTGCTCGTCAATCTGCTGGATAATGCCTGTAGCTATACGCCGCCCGCAACTGCGATTGAGATTCGCGCCCAGGCGCAGCGGAACGATCTCGTGATCCAGATTGCTGACAGCGGCCCCGGCATCCCCGCCGAACTGCTGGGGCGCATCTTTGACAAGTTTTATCGTCTACCAGGCACGGCTACCGGAGGAACGGGCCTCGGTTTGTCGATCAGTCGTGGCCTGATTGAGGCACATGATGGTACATTGGAGGCTGGTAATCGTCCCGAAGGAGGGGCTGTGTTTACAATCCGTTTGCCACGCAATGGTTCCCCATCGCCTGTACAGGAGTCGACTCATGCCTGACGGTGCGCGGGTGTTGATTGTGGATGATGAGTTACAAATTCGCCGATTTTTACGCATCAGCCTGGAAGCCAACGGGTACGATGTTCACGAGACGGAGACCGGACAGGATGCCATCCTCAAAACGGCGCAGCTTCGGCCTGATCTGGTGATTCTTGATATTGGCCTGCCCGATATTGAGGGTCTGGAGGTGCTGCGCCGCCTGCGCGAATGGACGGCGACGCCTGTCATTATGCTGTCGGTGCGCGATTCGGATCGGGATAAGATTCTGGCGCTGGATGCGGGCGCAGATGATTATCTGGTCAAGCCTTTCAGTATGGAGGAACTGCTCGCCCGCATTCGTGTGGCGCAGCGCCATGCCCAACCTCAGCAGGATGACCCCATTTTTACCGTCGGCACGATCCAGGTTGATTTTTCACGCCGCCTCGTGACGCGGCAGGGAGAGATGGTCAAGCTGACGCCGACGGAGTATGCGCTGCTGCGTCTGATGATTCAACATGCTGGCAGGGTACTGACTCATCAGCAGATTTTGAAGGCCGTATGGGGGCCGAAATATGTGCATGAGACGCACTATCTGCGCGTCTATTTTGCCCAACTGCGCCAGAAGCTAGAGGATGACCCAACTCGTCCGCGTATCCTGCTCACAGAGCCGGGCGTGGGCTACCGCTTGAGTTCGTAGAGGAGGGAGGGGCGTTTGCCTATTGCCGCAAGTCGTTGTAGCGTGTCGCTTTAGAAATCGATACTGCTCACAAATCTCCTTCGCTGTGAGAGTTTGCTCCCGATACAACCGCTCTGCGATCATGGTGGTGTCGTGAAGCTTCCTCGATAAGCCTTTGGTTCGGTATTGACCCGTGAAGTCAGATTACTCGCCCGCTGCGACCCAGATCAGCGGCTGACTATAGTCCGATATGCGCCCGGCGCAGCCATCGCTGATGAAAGTGAAATGTAGGGCAACCGGCTGGTCCCCGACCTTCAGAACACGCGCCTGATACGCATCTGTTTCCAGAACGCATGGCGCTGCAACACCGTCATTCAATACCACCGGCGTTGACCATTTCTGTCCATCAAATTTGAACGTACCGCTGGGATAGTTTTTGAACGGTTTCGCGGTGTCTTCGATACTGTCGGCAACAACAAAAGTACCATCGGTGTTGAAACGAATGTAAGCGACCTCGCCCGGAGCATTGAAGAATGGCCCCTGCAAGAATTGTTTCCAGACACCAGCAATATCTTTTGGCGAAGTGGCAATCATATCGCACGGTCCGGTTACGCCGTCGCCGCATAGACGCTTTGCGAATTCACTGACTATTGCCATCAGCGCGGTACCACGCGGACTGATTTCAGTATGCACTGAATTATTTGTCCTGTGAGGACTTTCCCACCCCCTCTAAAGGCTGAGAGGTAATCATTCACCTATCCGTGAGAATCGTGGGTTTGTAGGGGCAGGATGCATCCTGCCCTGACGCTAAATTCCCTACAAATCGCCAGGGCGCGATGCAGCGCGCCCCTACCAGAGATTTTTTCGCATGGATAGCTGAATAGATACTATAAAAAGAGACAACTTATCGTCGTCCCTTCTTTTTAGTCGTTCAGCATATTTGCGATATCCGACGTTGACAGAAACTTATTCTGACTTTCATTGGAGTGGAGCCGACGCATCACACAGTGGTCCCAGACGATATAAGTCGCGCTGTTCGCACGTCAGGTCAGGGATATAGCGGTTGGCGCGTGTCCATGTGAGTAGTTCATCGAATGTGGCATCAATCCGCCATAATGCCATGTTACCAAAGCTATTCATGAACGCAGTGCGATTATCCGGTAAGAAGTTAGGCTGGAATATTCCAGACGGATAACGACGGATTAACTCACCTGTACTCAAATCCCACAACAAAGTCGTGTTATCGGCTGAACCCGCGATTCCTAAACTTCCATCGTCGGTCATATCAACGATAGGGATTTGGGCGGTGTGCTCGGTGAAACGATAAATGATGGAGCCAGTAGCCACATCCCAAACGATGGCAGTGTTATCCGCCCCGCCAGAGAAAGCGTGCCGACCATCGGCAGTGAAATCAACATTGCTTGGCGGGAGTGTATGTCCCTCAAAACGGCGAAGTTCTGCGCCTGTCACTGCGTTCCAAAGGGAGATGCTGCCATTGCCGTAAGTGTCAACAAGGTCTTGACCATCGGGGGTGAACCAAACAGTGGTGCGTTCATCGGCTTGGTCGCTGCTGAAACGGCGAAGTTCCGTGCCTGTCTCCACGTCCCACAGGATTGTCACGCCTTGTAAGTCATTCGAGAAAGCAGTCCGACCATCAGGCAAGAGGCCAAATCGTCTTACCCCTGTCTGATGCCCGGTAAAACGACGAATTTCTTTACCCGTCTTGATATCGAGCAAAATAAGATCGGCGGGCGTCCCATTCCAATGATTTACCCCTAACAGCGCTATCTGCCCATCCGGGGAAAAGGTGGCACCAGATATAAATTCATCCACGCTGTAACGGCTAATTTCTGCACCCGTGTTGAGATCCCATAGAATGACATTCATGAGCGAGCCAGTGAACCATGGAGACAATACCGTGTGACCATCAGGGCTGACCGCTAACGTAAACAGTCTTGATCCTGCTACGCTGGGATAACGGCGGATGATTTGCCCTTGTTCCAGGTCCCACAGACGTAAAGTACCATCGGCGGCTGCACTGATGACCGTTCGTCCATTCGTGTTGAAGGCAACTGAATTTACATCACCAGCATGTCCCCGCAGATGAATGAGGGGTTGACTGGTGTCAATATCCCACAGGATTACCCCCGCGACACCCCCGGTGACGAGAGTGCGACCATCGGGGGAAAAAGCAACATCAAAGAATGTCGGGCCGCTTGAACCGCCTTCGGAGAAACGTTTAACTATCTCACCCGTCTTGCGATCCCAGAGTATGACCCAACTATCGTCTGAAACAGAGGCAATCATGCTGTTGTCAGGGCTGAACACGGCACTGTAGGCAAATGAATCGTGCGCCTCAAGACGATGAACGATTTGCCCCGTCGCTACATCCCACAGGATGGCACTGTAATCGTCAGAAGCCGTTACAATCTGTGTGCCATCAGCACTGAACGCGATGCCATCTATCCCACCACTATGTCCCTCAAAGGTGCGTATCATTTCCCCGGTCTGGATGTCCCAAAGCAGCATGTTGTGTCCTGACCCGCCCGAAGCCACATACTGCCCATCGGGGCTAATAGCGACGGCCCATATCTGATCAGGCTGCCCCTCGAAACGGCGGATGATTTCACCCGTCTGAATGTCCCATTGAATCATGGTTGTATCGTCAATACCTTCGCCAATTTTGGAATTACAACCAAACTCGCCTTTTTCAGGCAAATTTGATCCCAAAAATCGGTTTACAAAAGGTCACAAAGTGTCAAATTTTCGCCAAAATCCTGCTT